>JAUXGM010000096.1 GCA_030622125.1 bacterium
CCCAAGGTTACATTAGAGGGAGCCATAGAAGCAGCTCAAATACTAACAAATGATACGATAGTTCTATATGGAAGAGAGAATTTTATTAAAAAAGAGGAAAAAGAATTATATAAATGGAAACCCTGGAAAAAAATACCGCCTAATCTTGAGATCATTCATTGTGAAGAAGAAATTACAATGGAGGAAAGACCTCATAAGGCATTTAAAGAAAAACCGAATTCTTCAATTGCAATTGCTTTAAGGGACCATAAAGAGGGAAAGATAGACGGCTTTGTTTCCGCCGGGAATACCGGTGCGGTGATGATGTCGGCTGCTATGATACTTGGACGGATAGAAGGAGTTACAAGACCGGCACTTGGGGCAGTACTTCCTTCTCAAAATGAACAGGGTAGAACATTGATAATCGATGTTGGTGCCAATGTAGATGTAAAGCCAAGAAATTTATTGGAATTCGCAATTATGGGATCGCTCTATGTGAAATTCATTGATGAGATTGAAAACCCAAGGATCGCTTTACTTTCAATTGGTGAAGAGAAAACAAAGGGTAATAGTTTAACCTTGAATACTTACAATTTATTACAGAATAAGATTGATAATTTTATTGGTAATATTGAAAGTGGAGAGATAATAAAAGGAAAAGCAGATGTCGTTGTAATGGATGGTTTTGTCGGAAACATTATTTTAAAATTGACGGAATCTATTGCAAAAACACTTTTAGGAACATTTCGCACAATAGTAAAAAAATCGGTAAGAGCAAAAATAGGAAAAACATTCTTTCTTAATGAGATCAAATTTGTTTTGAAAGCGTATGATTATGCAGAATATGGAGGAGCACCGCTGTTGGGATTAAATGGTAATGTTTTGATATGCCATGGAATTTCAAGTGTAATTGCTATAAAAAATGCCCTTCTTTTTGTGCGAAAAATAGCAAAGAATAAATTGAATCTAAAAATTAAAGAAAAAATAGCTGAGATGACGGTGATTTAGGAGTAAAAATATGAAAAAAATTGGGTTATTGGGGATTGCTTATAATGTACCCGATAAGGTATTAACAAATTCAGATCTTGAAAAGATGGTAGATACAACAGATGAATGGATCACTAAAAGAACGGGGATTAAAAGAAGACACATTATTTCTGATCCTAAAATAGCAACCTCCGATGTGATTCTACCGGCAGCCGAAAGGGCAATTGAAAGGTCAAAAATTGATAAGGAAGATATTGATGCGGTTTTAATCGGAACGGTAACACCCGATTATTTTTTTCCATCTACAGCAGCAATGGTACAAAAAAAATTAGGGATAAAACAAGCTATGATCATGGATTTTGAGGCAGCATGCAGCGGTTTTTTATACGGTTTAGATATCGCCCGCGGATTAATTTTGAGCGGGAATTACAAAAATATTCTCGTAGTAGCTGCCGATCTGCTTACAAAGATCACAAATTGGGATGATAGAAATACCTGTGTTTTATTCGGTGATGGTGCCGGAGCTGCCGTTGTAGGTAAAAGAGAAGATGCCCATGAACTTATAGATGTATTGAGCTCAGGTGATGGAAAACTTGGAGATCTTTTGATTCTGCATGGAGGAGGGACGGTGAATCCCATGACAAAAGAAATGCTCGATAAGAAATTACAATATCTTAGTATGGATAAAGGTGCAGAGGTTTTTAAGTGGGCAATTCTTGAGATGACCAGGATATCGAATAAGATATTGGAGAAGAATGATTACACATCAGACGATGTTGATTGGCTTGTGCCTCATCAGGCAAATATCAGGATTATGGAAGGGGTTGCAAAGAGATTAAATATTCCAATTGAAAAAGTGGTAATAACCATTCAAGATTTTGGTAATACATCCGCATCTTCTGTTCCGATCGCCCTGTCTAAATATTATGAAGATGGGAAGATAAAAGAGGGACAACTTCTTCTTCTCACTGCTTTCGGCGGTGGTTTCACCTGGGGTTCTGCACTGATCAGGTGGTAATTTATGAAAAATGCTTTTGTATTTCCAGGTCAGGGTGCTCAATATATTGGAATGGCACAAGATTTTTACGATAATTTTGATATTGTAAGATCAATATTTGAAGAGGCATCGGATATTACAAAAATAGATATAAAAAAAATTATCTTTAACTCCACAGAAGAGGAATTAAAACAAACGGTAAATACACAACCCGCAATTATTACAGTAGAATTGTCGATATATGAAATAATAAAAAGGGAATTCGGCATAACTCCGTATTTAGCAGCAGGTCATTCGGTAGGTGAAGCATCCGCATTATATGTTGCAGGCATAGTTTCAAAAGGCGATGCCTTTGGAATTATTGGGAAAAGGGCATTTTTTATGGAAAGAGAGGCAAAGAAAACAAATGGTAAGATGTTTGCCGTACTGGGAATGAAAGATGAGACCTTGAATGATTATCTTTCACGGATTACCGAAGGTATAGTTGTTGCTGCAAATTACAATACAATTGGACAGATTGTTGTTTCGGGAGATGAAAAGGGAACCAAAGCTCTTTTGGATCTTTTTGAAAAAAATAATGAAAGAATAAGAACGATTGAACTCAAGGTTTCCGGTGGGTGGCATTCACCCCTTATGGAAGGTGCCTATAATGAATATAGTGAATTTTTGGATGGTATTGAATTTCATAATTCTATGGAAATAAAATATGTAAGTAATGTTTCGGGAGAGTATGAAACAAGCGGTGATAAAATAAAAAAATTGGTTTCAAGACAGATCATTTCTCCCGTATTATGGACAAGAACTATGAGAAAAATGGTAGAAGGAAATATTCAAAATAGTATCGAGATCGGACCGGGCAGTGTTTTATCCGGGCTTATGAAAAGATACGATAGATCAATAAATAGAATAAATATTGAGAAGATTTCGGATCTGGAAAAATTAAAGGAGGTGTTATGATCAGTATAGATCTATCTGGAAAAGTTGCTCTTGTTACAGGAAGCGCCAGAGGGATCGGCAAGGCAATTGCATTGAAATTAAATGCCGCCGGTGCAAAGGTAATCGGTATTGATCTTGACACTAATGGACTTGAAAAATTAAAAGAAAAAACGAAGGAAGAGATTTATACCTGTGATGTTTCAAGTTTTACTGAGGTTGAAGAATTAAGTAAAAAAGTTTTTGAAAAATATCAAAAGGTTGATATATTGGTAAATAATGCCGGCATTACAAGGGATAATCTCATTATGAGAATGACGCCTGAGGAGTGGGATCTTGTTTTAAATGTTAATCTAAGATCCGCTTTCAATACGGTTAAGATATTTCATAGATCAATGTTGAGAGCAAGATGGGGTAGGATTATCAATATGGCGTCGGTTATTGGTTTGATGGGAAATTCCGGTCAGGCAAACTATGCGGCAAGTAAAGGTGGTTTGATCGCTTTTACCAAATCAATTGCAAAGGAGTTTGCTAAAAAAAATGTATTGGCAAATTGTATTGCTCCGGGACTTATTGAAACAAAGATGACCGAATCTCTAAGCGAAACGACCAAAGAAGAATATTTCAAGGGTATTCCGCAAGGGAAATTCGGACAACCTGATGATGTTGCTAATATTGTGTTATTTTTGTCGTCAGAATTTTCCGCCTATCTGACAGGACAAGTTATACATTGCGATGGCGGAATGATAATGTAATTTGGAGGTAATTATGGCTTTAAAAGATGATTTAAAAGCAAAAATTGTTGAGCGGTTTGGGGTATCAGTGGATGAAATTAAGGAAGACACAAATTTTGTGGAACATTTAAATGCTGACTCATTGGATGTTATGGATTTTATTATGGACATCGAACAGGAATATGATATTAAGATTCCGGCAACCGAAGCGGAAAGTCTTAAAACATTTGGTGAT
The DNA here is from genome assembly GCA_030622125.1 of bacterium. Lineage (GTDB taxonomy): Bacteria > AUK180 > AUK180 > AUK180 > AUK180 > JAUXGM01. Next base: position 3,866 of record JAUXGM010000096.1, read on the forward strand.
TTATCCCAGTATTTAGCAGAAAAAACCGGCAAACCGCTTAATTAATTAAAATTAAGGTACGCGGTCCCATATATTGTGGACCGCTCCTTTTTATTAGGAGTAAATCTGATGGAAAGAAGAGTAGTAATAACAGGGTTGGGGACTATTAACCCTCTTGGAAATAATGTAGAACAATTTTGGAATAACTTAATCGCAGGTAAATCCGGATTAAAAAAAATAGATAAATTTGATGTGTCTAAAATAACATCCAGGATTGCCGGAATGATAACGAATTTTAATTCCGAGGATTACTTTGATAAACGAGAATTAAGGCGTCTTTCAACCTTTATTATGTATGGCTTGGTTGCAACCGATGAGGCGGTGAAGGATTCTCATCTGGACCTTGAAAGAGAAAACCACGAAAGAATCGGAGTAATTACCGGATCCGGGATTGGCGGGATTGAAGAAATTGAAAATCAGCATGATGTGTTGAGAGAAAAAGGTATTGATCGAATCTCACCGTTTTTTATAATTAAAATGATTACCGATATGATACCCGGAAAGATATCAATGAAGTATAATCTTAAAGGACCGAATTTTTCCGTTTCAAGTGCCTGTGCATCATCTGCGCATTCAATGATCACCGCTTTTAGTATGGTCAAATATGGTTATGCGGACATAATGGTTACCGGTGGAGTTGAGGCTCCGATAACGGATTTAACATTAGGAGCTTTTTGTTCTTTAAAAGCATTATCAACCGGATATAATGATATTCCCGAGAGGGCTTCCCGCCCATTTGACGGCAAAAGAGACGGGTTTGTTATTGCCGAAGGTGCCGGAACTCTTATTTTTGAAGAATATGAACATGCTATAAGAAGGGGAGCCAGAATATACGGTGAAATTCTCGGCACAGGTGCTACGGCAGATGCTTTTCATGATACAGCTCCGGCTCCACGAGGAGAAGGCGGCAGACGTGCTATGGAACTTGCATTAAAGGAAGGATGTATTGAAAAGGAAAAGGTTGAATACATCAATGCACATGGCACTTCCACAAAGGCGAATGATCTTAATGAAACACTTTCCGTAAAGGATCTTTTTGGCGATTATGCTAAAAAATTGGCTATCTCATCAACAAAATCAATGACAGGGCATACATTAGGAGCTTCGGCTGCGATTGAAGCCATTGCTTCTCTCTTAACAATGCAAAATGGAATAATTCCACCAACGATAAACTATGAAAACCCTGAACCGGAACTTGATCTTGACTATGTACCAAATATTGCCAGAGAAAAAAAGGTAGATTATGTGCTTTCAAACAGTTTTGGATTTGGTGGTCATAACGGGGTGCTGCTTCTTGGTAGAATATAAAAATATTTTTAAAAGGCTATACAATAAAAATAACCTTTTAGAACTTGAAAAGTCGTTAAATTATAAATTTAGAAACAAAAAAATTCTAATAACAAGTTTGATCCATTCTTCATTTAAAGGTACTTGTCCGGAAATAGATTTTGATAATGAAAGATATGAATTTTTAGGTGATTCGGTAATAAGTTTTCTCATTTCCACATATTTATTTGAACACCATAAAAGCAAAGATGAGGGATTCTTATCAACATTAAAAAGCAAGATCGTATCTAAGGACTTTCTTTATGAACTTGGAAAAAAACTTGCTTTGGAAAAATTTATATTTACACCTGTTATTGATGTATTAATAAAAAATAAGTCAACTTATGAAAACACTTTTGAATCACTAATGGGAGCGATCTATCTTGACGGCGGATTGAAAAGTACAAAGAAGGTTTTTTTCGCTGTTTCAAAGGAAAAATTGAGTAACATTGATGAAAATGAGTCCCTTTTTAATCCCAAAAGTGATTTGCAAGAATATTCTTTGAAAAAATTTCACAGTCTTCCATTCTATGATACAAAAGACGATCACAATAATAAAGGTTATGTTTCTTCTATATATATTGAGGGGAAGCTTCTTTGTTGGGGATATGGAAAAAGTAAAAAGGAAGCAGAACGTAACGCTGCTTTGCTCGCCTGTAAAAAAATTAAGATACATTGAAGGTAATTCCTGCTTTTCTACCTTATGCAGGCTGTGTTTCGCATTGTATTTATTGTAATCAGCCGCTTGTAACCGGTCAAAAGAAAATCCGTTCGCCAAAAGAGCTCTCCATTTTTTTTAAAAAGGCGATCAAAACAATTAATGAACCGTTTATCATCGGTTTTTACAGCGGAAGTTTTCTAAATTTATCAATTGAAACGATTTTCAACTACATTGACATAATTCCAAAATCCAAAAATTTTATGGGAGTAAGATTTTCTACAACCTTTGAAAGTATTGAAAGAACAAAAATTAAAAAAATACTTGAAAGAACAAAAATCTTCGACATTGAATTCGGACTTGAATCATTGGATAACGATGTTCTAAAAATTATAGGAAGAGGGGAGGAAAAAGAAGAGGATGGAAATACAATTGACAATGAACAATGGACAATGGACAATGAAAAGAAAAAAAAAGAAGTTACCCTTTCCTTAAATAACGATAGATCACCCGAGAACAGTATAGCCAAAGGAAATGGATTCAAGGGTTCAGAAGAAAATACATTGAAAATAACAAAAGCAGTGAAAATATGCAGAGAATTCGGTATCCCGTTTTATATTCATTTAATGACCGGCTTGCCTGCTGACAATGAAGAAAAATACAGAAACACTTGCAGATTTGTAGCGAAATTAAAACCAAGCGGAGTTAGAATACATCCGACGATTGTTCTTAAAAATACAAAATTAGAGGATCTATACAAAACGGGAAAATATGAACCACAATCATTGGATGAAGCGGCTGATGAGATTGCAAGATCTGTTGATATCTTCAAAAAGCAGGGAATAAAGATCATCCGTCTGGGGCTTTTCCCCGATGTGTCTCTTCAAAAAGAGGGCAGTGTAATTGCAGGTCCTTTCCACCCTGCATTCGGGTCAATTGTTTATTCACGATATTACCGAATGAAACTAATTAAGCGGTTTAAGGAGAGAGGCAACTATACTGTTTATTGCCCGAACAAAATAAAATCTTACATAATAGGATTTAAAAAAGAAAATCAGATATATTTTAAAAAATTAGGAATTACATACAATATAAAAGAGGAAAAAAGATTGATGATTGTTAAATAGGAGGAAGTCCAAAGTCGCAAGTTAAAGGTCAAAGGTCAAAGGTCAAAGAAAAGAGGAGGAATACGGGAATAAGAAAATAAGTAGCCACTCCTATCGTCATTCTGAGGAAGCAATAGCGACCGAAGAATCTATCTTTGAAGTTTACCCCGTTGATACGGGGTCATTCTGAACCCCTTCCCTCCCGTCATTCCTGCCCCGCATCAAGTGCGGGATAAACTCCGGCAGGAATCCAGTATTTCTTTTCTTCACTCATATACTCATTCTCTCATCCACTCATCTACTTTTACCTAACCCAACGCTCAAAATTTCTTTCATTCCCCGTCTTTGTTTTTACCCCAAACTTATGAAAATAGTTATTTCGTATTTAACCAAATACGAAAATACAATCACCGTCCCCATTTTGATATGCGAATATGCGAATATGCGAATATGCGAATATGCGAATATGCGAATGTGTGCATACAAGAAATTTACAAAAATCATTTGATTTATTTTGATAATTGAGTAAAATATGAGAAAGGAGCACTTATGCAAAATGCTGATGAAAGTAAGATAAAAAAATTAGATAAAATACAAAGGTTGATTCATAATATCAGAGGTTTCCAGGTTATGCTGGATAGTGATTTAGCTCAGTTATATGGAGTGAAAACAAAAGTTTTAAATCAGGCTGTGAAAAGAAATATTGAAAGATTTCCAGAAAAATTTATGTTTCAATTGACTAAAGAGGAAAAAAATGAACTGGTCACAAATTGTGACCACCTTAAAAAACTTAAATTTTCACCTACATTACCCTATGCCTTTACTGAGCAGGGAATTGTAATGCTTTCTGCTGTTTTGAAAAGTGATATCGCAATAAAAATGAGTATCAAAATCATTGAAGCGTTTGTTGAAATGCGTAAATTTATATTAAACAACGCCAACATTTTTACAAAGATTGAGAATATTGAAAAAAATCAAATAAAATACCAAATAGGAACAGAACAAAAATTTGAAGAAGTATTCAAAGCACTTGAAAACAAAGAAACACTACCGAAACAGGGAATATTCTTTAATGGACAGGTATTTGATGCCTATAAATTTGTATCAGGTTTGATTCGTTCTGCGAAAAAGTCCATTATTTTAATTGATAATTATATTGATGAGACTGTTTTAACTTTATTAATAAAACGAAAAAAAAATGTTAAAGTAATTATTTATACAAAAAA
>JAUXGM010000068.1 GCA_030622125.1 bacterium
ATTTTTTGTATTTCTACTCAGAATATATCTAAAAACAGACGGCTATAAATTTTCATCCCTGGACAAATGTGTTTTAATATACTATATTTGGCTTGTTATAAATGGAATATTTATCTCCAATTTTAGAGGTGAAAGTTTTCACCAGCTTTTCAAATTGACCTCCTATATACTTATCTTTCTCGCTGTTTCCGAAGTTGCACAAAAACTAATGTTCAGAAGATTATTCAATTACTTTATGATAACGCTTGCCGGAGCACTTATCTCTTATGGTATAATGCAAAAATTGGGTTATGATGTATTTCAATGGGAAAATGCTTCTTCTTCAAGACGAATTCTTTCTACATTCGGAAATTCAATATTCTACGCAAATTTTCTTCTTTTTCTGCTTCCAATTGTTCTAACCAATTTCATCAAACAATTGATAAAAACGATCAAAAGCGATAAAGATGAGATAATATCATATTTTGTTTCATTTATCATTATCATTGCTGTTTTCAGCTTCCTGGCATTTATTGCTTATCGTATCTCGCGATTACCACGGGCTTTTTCAGTTGAATGGCATAGGCATGCAATACTAATACTCATCGGTATATATTTTGTAATAAACTATCTTTTTATTGTTTTTTTAAAAAGGTCTTACCTTGTTGTTTACCTACTTACAATGACAATTTTCGGACTTTTTTCTATTGTCTTTACACTATCTCGTGGTGCTTGGCTTGGATTGATCCCAATGCTGATATATATTTTATACTGGGTTATTTTCTACCTTACAAAAAACAACTTCATAAAAATAAATTTTAAAAAAGCCGTTACAATTGGAATGCTTGCACTTATTGTATTGGGAATTCTACTTTTACTAATACTTCCGGAAGATGTCAAAAGAAGGGTTAGAAATATTAAATTTTCATCAACAACCGTTCAGGTGAGATTCACTATCTGGAAAGGTGCACTGAATATGATCAAAAAAAGACCTGTTACGGGTTATGGAACCGGAACATTTCAACTTAACTTTCCCAAAAATAGACCTGACTATTATTCTACAAAAACCGTTTCAAATAATACGATAAATACTCATAGTGAGTATCTGCAAACAGCAGCCAATACCGGCATAATAGGTCTTTTCTTATTTTTGGCAATAGGGGTCTATTTTGTCATTGCCAATATCAAATACCTGAAAAATGTGCAAAATTTTAAAAATTTCTTCTTCGCTTTGGCACTTGGTAGTGCAATTATAGCAGTTCTAATCCATAGCCTTTGGTCTGTTTCTATGCGTTTTACATCAACCGTTATCTATTTTTACATATTCCTCGGTCTTTTCAATGGCATGATCAAAGAGAATTCAAAAGAAAATGAAAAATTTCGGAATAAAATAAATTTCCCGATTTACATTATTATTATTTTAGGAATCATTGTAAGCATCTACTGGATCAACACATCCGATAAATTTTATAAAAGGGACTACTTTATTAGGCAAGGAATGATCAGCGATGAGTTAAAAACCCGTGTAATGAGCGATAATTCGAAATTAATGAAGGATATTAGAAATGCTAAGATGAACCGTCAGAACGATAAGAATATCTTGACGCTTTATTTGAAAATGTATAAATTTTGGTTTAAAGGGAAAGGTTTGGGGCTCCGAGAAAGGGAATTGAATGTCATCAAGGAATTTTTTAAAAAATTAGGAAGATGTGATCCGGCAAAAAAATATGATTATCTTATTTTATATCGCGATCTTGAGAAATTTTCAATGGGGAAAATTAAGGATCCCGACAAACAACATAAATTTTTGAATGATTTGAATTTAATCTTTAACACAACTTTTAAGGATAAAAAAATTGAAAAAGAAAAGGAATACTTTTCCGTTTTAGTGGATTGGTGTTTCTATGCAATTGAAGCTGAAGCCAGCGGTTTTAATGCTAATGTAGATAAATTGTTGGCACTTTATAGACAACAAAAAATATCTTATAGTGATATAAAAAATACGAATTTATACTATAGAAAATTTTTCCAAAATCTCCAAAAGTTATACAGTGCCAAAACCGTTATTCTTTACAATTTGGGAATCTTTGTTGACCCCTATACTTATGATTGTCATTATAAAAGAGCAAGTGCATTTTTTGATCTGGAAAAATATAATGAAGCATTAAGTTCTTATAAAGAACTTTCACAAATTGCTCCGAACTATACACAGATACATTATAATATGGGTGTTGTTTATCGGAAATTATATAAAAGCGAAAAAGATGAGATCAAGAAGAGAACTCTTTTGACAAAGTCTATCAATGAGTTGGAAAAAAGTAAAAAACTTAATCCCTATTTTATAAATACGCGTTTAATTCTTGGTAATGACTATCAAGATGCTGAAAGATTAAAGGAATATCATGCGGAAAATGAATTCGTATATGGTAGGGTTCTTGAAACACTTTTGAAAAAAACTATCTACAATCCCAAAGCAATAGTACTGAATAAAAATGATATTATAAGAGATTTTAGAATATTTGTCACTGCTGCAAGAGGGGGAAAAATCGATAATGGAAAATATAGAAGTGATATAACAACCTTGTTGAACGCCATCGAACAAAATATTAAAAATATAAGTGAAACCGATTATGAAGGAAAAATTAAACAATCGACAATAAAAAACGGGATCTTGATCTTAAAGCAACTTCAAGCGACACTTAAACAATTGAAAGACAAAATCCCTAACGAGTGAAGAAATAAAAATACAGATGTTGAAGGTTGCCTGCCTGTGCGTTGCACGTAGACAAGGAGAATAGAGGTTAGTGAAAAACAATATCGCCAAGAGGAAATAAAGTATGTAGTAAATATGAAAGATATAAAAAAGAATAAAAAATTTTTATGGTATTATATTATTATTTTTTTACCATTACTTTTTTTATGTATTATTTTCTTTACTATAAATATTGATTTTGATATACCAGATATTTTCATTTATATTTTGGTATGGACATTGCTTTTCAATTTAATTCTTGGTATAATTATTTCTATATATCTATTTTTTCATTTTAAAAACCAAAATCAAAAACCAAAGCTACTTGTTTTAATTTTAGGATTTGTATCAAATTTAATAATTATGTTAGTAATTATTTTGCCAAATCTTTTTTATAATCCAAGCCCAAGAAGAGCGCCTTTATCGGCTTGTAAATCAAATATGAAAAGTATTGCAATAACACTGGATATGTACCAAAATGATTATCAATATTTACCAACTGAAAAAAAACCCGCTGCCGATAATGGAATTTTAATAAAAGAAGAATATTTACGAATGTCAATAAAAGATCCAAAGACAAAGAGGGATTATATAGTTATTTATGATCATGAAAAAGGGACTTATAAAGTATTTTGTCCAAATCCAGAAAAGTATGAATATATGCCTAAAAAATATTTAAAAAATCTTTATTATGATTCAGAAAAGGGTATAATAACTGATCCACCGGATAAGTAAAAGTAAGAAATTACTCTTCCAATTTTTTAAAATGTCTTTTGCGACTCCACAGACGGGACATGACTATATTTCTTTATTCCAGTATTTCCTTATTTTCTGATGCTCATGTGCTCTGGTGCACTAAATGGGCACGGCATGCCGTGTCCCTACGGCTTTAGATTACATTTTCTTGCTTTTCAACTCTCAACTCTCAACTGGCTGTTGTTCTAAAGATCATCCATCCTAAAAACAGGACCATCGGAGCAGACATATTTATAGCCATTTTTCGTTTTGATTTGACAGCCCTTACAACTCCCTACTCCGCATGCCATTTTTCTTTCAAGGGATATATATGTTATATCTGATAATTCAGAATATCTCTTTTTAAATGCTTTATACATACCCTCAGGACCACAGGCGTATATTAGATCATATTTTTTTTCGTTACAATCAAAATAAGATAGAATATTTCCTTTTCTCCCTTCACTACCGTCTTCGGTTGTTATAAATGAATTTATCCCGGTTATTCTCCAATATTCCACAAGATCCTTCCTTGATGCCTCACCATAATAAAGATCAACGGAACAGTTGTATTTCCTTAATCGTTTGATCAAAAAAGGAAAGGGTGCAATTCCTATACCGCCGGCAATAACTGCAATTTTTTTGTTTCTTTCCATTGGAAAACCATTTCCGAGAGGACCTATAAATTGAAGTTCATCATGAAATTTTATTGATGTTATTTCCTTAGTGCCATCACCTTTGATCCGTATCAATAATTTAAAATATCCCGTTTCATCATAAAAATAGTGAATTGAGATCGGTCTTTTGAGGAAATGCCGACTTTCTTTTACCGATAATAAAAAAAACTGCCCCGGTTTCGGAAATATAGGTATTGACGGCACAAATTTCATTAAGATGGTATTTGCCGCAACGATCTTTTTTTCTACAAGTATTCCGAAAAAGATACCTGCCATTATTTTCCGATTCCAAAAAATCCAAGTATCTTTTTTAATCTTGATCTTGTTAAATTTTTGTATGGAAACGGATAGAATACATCCCCGTTGATTGCTTTTTGAGGGTTTTCATTTAATATTATATCCTTATACTCGGGATTTACAATATGCTCAAAGGCATTAAGTCCTTCTGGTACTTTGGATTTTCTTTCACTACGGCAATGGCAATCAGAACCGATAAAATGGACCATATCGGATGCCAATAAATATTTTGCAGCATGTTCGGCAGCCCCTCCGAATTCTCCTACCAAACTTCCAATATTGATCTGTATGAATACATCATCATCTATGTATCTTTTTAACAAATTCGGATTTTCCGAAACTTTTGCATTTCTTTCGGGATGTGCCCAGATAAGTGTATACCCTTTTTCTTGTAATTGCTTGATATGCTCATCAAAATTTGGAGAAATAAAGGAAAAATCAAGCTCAAAAAGCAAAAACCTTTTGTTGTCATTTATTGTTAATAGTTTTCCCTTAATTAAATCATCTATTGTTTCATCGTTAAGATAAACCTCGGATCCGGTGTAAAATTCCATCTTATCTTTAAAATAACTTATTAGATCTTTTTTGTAGCTGTCGAATTTCTTTAGTATTCCATCACGCGTATTGTTATAATACCCGGGGTAGATATGTGGGGTCATAACAATTGCCGTAAATCCTAATTGTAACATTATCTTCAAATATTCAAAACTTTCTTCCCTGTTTTTCGCTCCATCATCAATATTCGGTAAGAAGTGGGAATGGATATCTATCATCTGTTAACATACTCCTTTGTAGTTTTATTGTATTTTTTCTCTTTATAAAACGGTATTATTTTCGGACGCGGTTCAATAAGTTCGATAGCATCAAACCTACACACATCATAACATTTAAGACATCCTATACATTTTTCGGGATCTATTTTATGTTGTTCTTTTACCTTTCCTGATATGGCATCTACCGGACATACCCTTGCACACATCGTGCATCCCGTGCATTTATCTGTTATTACAGGAATTTTTCTTTCTTCTTTTCTCTTATCCGTTATTGTATGTTTAGGACAGACAACAGCACATATACCACAGTCCACACATTCCTCATAGTGCATAACGGCAAGATTGTTCTCAATTGTAATGGCACCGGCAATAGGACAGTTTTTTTCACACAGACCGCATGAGATACATCCGATCTTACATTCTTTTAAAACATTCCTTGCAACTTCTTGATTCTTACATCTTATCAAAACATCTTTATCAATGGGTTGAAGCACCAATATATTTTGCGGACATACATTTACACAGATACCACATCCCGTACATCTCTCTTCATCAACAATCGGCAACCCCTTTTCATTGATATGGATCGCATCAAAAGGACAGGCAATCTCACAATCACTATATCCAAGACAGCCGAAAGAACAACTCTTATCACCACCGCCGACAAATTTTGCTTCCGCACAGGACTTGACACCAATATATTCGGATTTTTTAGGTGCAAGTTCACAATCTCCCTGACATAAAAGATAAGAAATGATCTTTATCTTCTTTTTCCCTGCCTTCAATCCCATAATTTCCGCAAGTGCTGCTAATGTTTCCGACCCGCCGGGGGTACATTTATCTATTGGCGCTCCTTTGTTAATAATTGCCTCTGCGTAAACAGAACACCCCGGATAACCGCATGCTCCACAATTAGCTCCGGCAAGGGCTTCTTCAACCTTGACAATTCTGGGGTCTTCTTTCACCGCAAACTTTTTATTTGCATAACCGAGGATCATTCCAAAAACGACACCGAGACCAACAAGTATTATTACTGAACTAACTATCATCTTCTACTCCGCAATAAGTCCGGAAAATCCGGTAAATGCCAACGCCATAAGTGAGGCGACAATGAGAGCAATAGCAAAACCCTGAAATGGTTTCGGTATATTTGCACCTTCAAGTCGTTCCCTTATGCTTGCCATCATAAGCAATGCGAGTGTAAAACCAATGCCGGCTGAAAATCCGAAGACAATGGATTCAAGCAGATTATAATTGTTGTTTATATTTAAAAGCGTTACACCAAGTATTGCACAGTTCGTTGTAATAAGCGGCAGATAAATACCGAGTGATCTATAAAGATCGGGAGCTGTCTTTTTTAAGACCATTTCAACGAATTGAACAAGTGTAGCAATGGTCAGAATAAAAACGATCGTCTGCAAGATCATTGTAAGGTTGTAAGGTTCAAGTAAGTATTTCTGTATGATCCAGGTTATAAAAGAAGCAAGTGTCATTACGAATGTAACGGCAATCCCCATTCCCATTGCGGAATCCCATTTGTTTGAAACACCAAGATATGGACATATACCTAAAAATCTTGAAAGCACAAAGTTATTTACAAATATAGCCGAAATAACGATCATTAAAAGTTTACTTATTTCCATCTTACGCCTCCTTCTTTCTCATTGAAAGCCAATTAAAAAATGCCAACAAGACACCCATTGTAAAAAAACCGCCAGGTGAAAGAATGAAAAATAAAAGCGGTTTGAATGAATGTGGAAATACAAGATAACCGAATAATTTATTTGATCCGAGTATCTCTCTGATCCCGCCGATCAATATTAAAGCAAGGGTAAAACCGATACCCATTCCTAAACCGTCAAAAAATGCCAATAGAACATTATGCTTACTCGCATAAGCTTCCGCTCTTCCCATAATAATACAGTTTACAACAATAAGTGGGATAAAAATTCCCAAACTCTTATTAAGAGCCGGCAAAAAACCAGCCATAACAAATTGAACAATCGTAACAAATGTTGCAATAACTATTATGTAAGCCGGGATCCTTACCTTAGACGGAATCACATCTTTAATAAGTGCAATGATAACATTTGACATTATCAAAACAAATGTTGCCGCAAGTCCCATACCTACTGCATTTGATGCAGAGGTTGTAACTGCCAAAGTAGGGCACATTCCAAGTAACAATCTGAATGTAGGATTCTCATCTAAAATTCCATTTTTAATTATCTTCCAAATAGTCATTTTTCGCCCCCTTCTTCTGCTGCCATTACCCCGGCAATACCATCTTTAATCGCCTTTACTACCGCCTTAGATGATATTGTGGCACCTGTTAAAGCTTCTATTTCGCCTTTTTTTTCGGGATTTCTTTTGACGATCTCTAATTTATTATAGTTAGTCCCAAAGAATTGCTTTTGGAAATATGGGTTCGGATCAACCTTCTCTCTTTTTTTACCTGTAATGAGATCCCAGATATATTTATTTGATTTTACCGCATTCATTGCTGCACCAAGTCCGGGTGTTTCTTGCTGAGCAATTACTCTGATCTTATTGATCTTCCCGTTTACATCTACACCGGCAATGATCTTAATGGTAGATGAAAACCCCTTGCCTTCACACAAGACAACATAACCCTTCAAATTACCTTCACTATCCAATCCTTTCCAATATTTATGGTCGGCAGATTGGACCTCTTCAAGTTTATGTGGGTTATCAAGAACAAAATTGATAGCATCATTCTGAACTGCTTTTTGTTGTAATTCTATTTTTGCTCTAACCTTTGTATATAAAAGAGAAAGAATGAACGAAGAGAGCAGAGTAACAATAACAAGGGTTATAACAAATCTGATCGTATCCTTCATTTTGCACTCCTTTTAAGATAACCGAATGGTTTTGGTTTTGTAAATCGGTCGAGCATTGCAACAAATGCATTCATAATCAAGATAGAATAACAAACACCTTCCGGATAACCGCCAAATCGCCGTATAACAACAACCAAAATTCCCGCTCCAATTGCGAAAATGATCTTTCCCAACGGATACATAGGTGAGGTTACATAATCGGTCGCCATGAAAAATGCACCTAAAAAAAGACCTCCCGAAAGTATATAAAAGAGAAAATTACCATGGAAAAGCCCAATTCCTCCAAATGCCCAACCGAGAATTCCTACGGACAATATGTATACGACCGGAATATGCCATGTAATTATCTTTTTTAAAAGGAGGTAAAGACCACCGATAAGAAGCAACAAGGCAGATATCTCACCGATTGAACCCCCGATGTTACCGAAAAAAAGATTCAAGAGCGTCTCTTTACTATAAAGTACATTCTCAACCGAATGAAATTGTTCGGGAGTGATTACACCTTGATTTCTCAAAAGTAATGTTTGACCTAACGCCCCAAGCGGTGTTGCAGATGTAATGGTATCAATGGTATTTGGAAGTTTTCCGGTTAATATTTCAACCATTTTTTGCGGGATACCGACCAGATTCAGTCCCGATTGGATCGGTTTTTTCCATGTTATTATATAGACAGGCCAGGAAGCTTGCAAAAATGCTCGTCCAATGAATGCCGGATTAAACGGATTATGTCCCAACCCGCCAAAGACCATCTTGCCGAATCCAATTGCAAAAAACGCTCCCACGATCGTTACGATAATAGGAGTTGCCGGCGGCAATGTCAATGCCAATAAAAGCCCCGTTAAAAATGCAGAGCCATCGTAAAGGCGCAATTCAAACTTGAACATCTTTGAAAATATCCATTCCGCTAAAACCGATGCTGCAATACTTACAAGTATAGTTAAAAAAGCACAAAAGCCGAACCTATATATTCCCCAGAGCGTTGCCGGTAAAAGTGCAAGGATAACCCGCCACATTATTGAGGCAACACTTTCTTTTGAATTAAAATGTGGTGAGGTTGACATAAAAAACTTTTTCATTTCTTACTCCCCTTTTTTCTTTCTTCAATGATCTTTGCTTTCTCCATCTTTACAAACTGAATAATCGGTCTTTTGGATGGACAGGCATAAACACAGGAACCGCATTCAATACAATCAAGAACATTCCATTCAGCTGCTTCAAGGTATTTTTTTTGCTCACCAAGATCAATATATTTAAACGGTGACAGGTTCATCGGACAGGTAGTTACACATTTTCCGCACCTTATACATCTGTCATAATCCTCTTTGAATATCTCATTCTCGGTCATAACCAATATACCGGAAGTTCCTTTTGTAACGGGAATATCTAAATTGTCAACGGATATCCCCATCATCGGACCACCAAGTATGATCTTTCCCGCATCATCCGTTAATCCGCCACACTTTTCTATGACATAAGAAATGGGGGTTCCGATTGGAATAAGGAAATTTCCGGGTTCCTTTATACCGTTACCGGTTACCGTTACTATGCGTTCATAGAGTGGTTTTCCTTCCTTTATTAATTCATAGATCGCTGCTGCTGTTCCGCTATTTTGAACAACAACACCAACATCCATCGGGAGACCGCCTGTCGGAACTTTTCTCTTTGTAATTGCATAGATCAATTGTTTTTCAGCTCCCTGAGGATACTTGGTCTTTAAAAGAACAGCTTTCATATTGCTTTTGCCTTCAAGAAGTTTGGCAATCTTTTGATAAATATCGATCTTGTTCGATTCAACACCAATATAGCCGAATTTTGCATTTAACGCTTTTAAAAGTAATTCAAGACCACCGATAACCTTTTCAGGCATTTCAAGCATTAAACGATAATCACTTGTCAGATATGGTTCACATTCAGCACCATTTATTATAATAGTGTCAATTGGTTTTTCCGGGGGCGGTGAAAGTTTAACATGGGTAGGAAAGGTTGCTCCGCCCATTCCAACGATTCCGCCTTCCTTTATCTTTTCAATGATCAATTTACTTTCTTCCTCTTTAAGCGGATTAAAGTTTTCCTTTATCTGTCTTTCATCATTTTCAATCACAACTGTTTGTGATTTTGCACCAAATACATTCGGATACATTACAATATCCTTAACTGTTCCCGATACTGATGAAAAAATATTTGCAGAAACAAATCCACCCATTTCACCGAGTTTTGTACCAACCTTTACCATATCTCCCTTTTTTACAACACATTTTGCAGGCGCACCAATATGTTGACTCATCGGAATATAAACATTTTTAGGAGCTTCCAACCTTTTAATTTCTTTATCTTTGGATAAAAATTTCATATCGGGTGGATGCACTCCTTTTTTAAAAGTTAGCAGTCCCATACTTACTCCTTTTTTTACAATAAGTTAATTTGAATTATATCTTTTTTTTCTACAAAAATCAATAAAAATTTTTGAATTGATTTTTTTTGTAAAATATGATATGTTTAATATAATAATCTATGAAAAATGAAAAAGTCGTTATATCTGAATATTGGAATAAGTGTAAAACAATTTCAGAAAAAAATATTCATGACGATGATTTTTACAGACAATTTCATAAAAAATCAGAAAAATTCTATTCCTTCACTTATATTGAACGGCTTTTTCCTCTAATAATTAAAATCAAAAAGAATCATACAGTTATGGAATTAGGCTGCGGAACCGGTATTGATGCTAATTTATTTTCCTATTTTGGAAAAAAGATAATTGGGCTTGACATAACAAAAGAAAGAATTGATGTATCCAATCAACTTAAAAATATACTTAAACGAAAAAATGTTCAATTTTATTATAGAGATATCTTTTCTTTTTTAGAAGATAATCGAAATAATTATAAAAGGTATTTTGATTTTATCTGGATTACCGAAGCAATCTCTCACATTCATCCTCTTGAAGAACTTTTTCCGCTTCTTTATGATATTTTAAAAGATGATGGTTACCTTGTAATCTCGGAATCAAATATTCTAAATCCTATTTTTAAAAAACATATTTTTAAAGAACGGATATCCCGGTACCATAAAATAAATATTGATCCGGAAAAATATAAGGTTAAAGATTTTTACTTAAATCCACGAAAATTTATAGATCCGAAAACAAAAAAAGAATTTTTTCAGGCAAATGAAAGAATGCTTGCACCTACTGAACTTAAAAAAATGTTAAAATCATTTGATTTTAAGGTAAAAAAAATATACTTTAAAGCTTATTTACCGGAAAAATTGTTTAATATTCTCCCTTTTTCCTTTTTTTTTGAACATCTGTTTTCAATAATTCCTTTTATTAGGAGATTGGGTATAAGGTATATTCTTTTTGCTAAAAAAAACGGAGTTTAATATTGTTTTCCTTATTCCCTTATTCCCTTATCAACTTCTTTCCTGCTATCAATTCCCACTCCATAAAAACCCTGTAGCCATACGGAATTGTTTTTAGCTTTTTTTATTGTATAATGGTCATTACCGCCAAGGTCCATAAATAATCCGAAACTTGCACTTTCCCTATCGGAAGAGCCGTTCCCTATGATCAAATCTTTTGCACCGGAATAAGAATCATTACCGCC
>JAUXGM010000103.1 GCA_030622125.1 bacterium
AAGGTATCAATAACTGTGTCTGCTTAACGGCATTAATTCCTGCAATTTTTGCTGTTGTAAAAATATCCCCCTTTGGAGTTTTTCCCGATTCTATTAGTTTTATTGTTTCTCTTTTTATCAGGATTTTACCGGATGCTTTTGCCTCTCGTTTTGTCGGGCTCTTATCCGAAACATCAATCATTCTCAGATTTCCATCCTCAGGCCAATGTGATAGTTTCATACAATCTCCTTTCAACCCCCTATTTTTGCTATTGTTTCATTTCCTTTTTTTATAGGTGGTTTTTCATGCTTGTTTTTAATAATTTTCTGTAGCCGGTTTTTAATTTTTTCGTCGTCATTCTCTCTTCTCATTAAATCCCTTAAACTGAAATTTTTCCTATCAAAAATACAGAGTTTTATATCTCCGTTTGCCTTTACACGGATCTTGTTACATGTCGCACAAAAAGGGTTGCTGATTGGAGTAATAAAACCGACCTTACCTTTTTTGTTTTTTAGTGGATAATATCTGGCGACCGAATTATTCTCTCTCTTGTTATCGGGAAAAATGATCCCGTTTTTTATAAGAGAGTTCTTTATCTCCGTCAGGGATACAAAATATAGTTTATCGTCAATGAAATTCATTTTTTCAATGAATCTAACCGTTGCATTATATTTAATACCCAAATTTATAAAGTTAATAATTTCATCTTCATTAAAATTCTTTATCACAACAACATTAATTTTTAGATTTTTAATCCTCAGTTTTCTAATATTTTCAATAAAAGTCTCCAATTTACCTCTTCTTGTTATGTATTCGTATTTTTCGGGTTTCAGTGAATCGCAGCTGATATTTATTCCGGAGAGATTTTGCAATTCGTTGATTCTTTCAATATTGAGACCTTGAATTGCAAGATTTGTCGTAACATAAAAATTTTTTAGTTGCAATTTTTCAAAAAAATCAATTGTACCTTTTCTTACAAACGGTTCCCCCCCTGTAAATCGGAATTTTTTTATTCCAAGTTCCTGAAAAATCTTTATTAACCTTTCAATTTCTTCAAAAGTCAGGATGGCTGTATGTTTGAATTTTTTTATACCCTCTTCCGGCAGGCAGTATCTGCACCTTAGGTTGCATCTATCCGTTAATGAAATTCTTATATAATCAATTACTCTACCGTATTTATCTTTCAGCATTTTCCAAATCCACATTGCGGGAAATTACATACTTTGCAATGAGAGCAAAAACCTCCATATCCTCTTTGAACGATGTTACTTTTTACAATTTTTTTATCGGCAAACACAAAGGGAAGGAAAAGGTCCAAGGAGGTTATTTTGTAAAAGAGTGATGCCGCAGGGATACCAAAGATCGGCTTTTCATTGAGATAAGCAACAAGAAGCATATTACCGGGAAGGGCAGGAACCCCATAGGATATGATTTTTGCTTCCGTTTCCTTTATAGCGAGCTTTGTAACATCATCAGGGTCAACAGACATTCCCCCCGTGATAAGAATTAAATCACAGGATTTTGCCATCAGTAAAATTTCTTCTTTTATAAGGTTTTTCTCATCAGGAAGAATCTTTACAGCACTTATGTTGCTTCCATACGCTTCAATTTTCTTCTCCAGGATTGGTTTAAATTTATCTTTAATCCTTCCTTTTGCTATCTCGTTTCCTGTTATAATTAAACCGGTTTTCTTTTTTTTAAATGGTAGAATTTGCAGAGGTTTTTTTGTTTTTGAGATATTCAAAACCTTTTTTACTCTACTTCTTAAAGTTGCAAGAGGAATAATTCTTATTCCTGCAATTTTTTCCCCTTTTTTCACGGAAACACCTGAATGAAGCGTTGCAAAGAGAATATCCGGGATTTTGTTTATTTTATTCACAATTTCTTTTTCTACAATTAACAGACCGGTTTTTTTTGAAACAAATGTAATTTTACCCTCTACCGGTCCGGTTGTAATAACATTTTCTCCGGTGATGCCTTTGAATTTTTCAGCGGCTTCATTTTCATGATATTCTTTATCAGAAATCTCAAGTGTCCAGATTTTTTCCTTGCCGAGTTTTAAAAATTTACTAATGTCCGATTCTTTTATGATATGTCCTTTTTTAAAAGCAACCCCTTTGAATTTTCCAGGGACAACTTCTGTTATGTCATGCTGCAAGATTTTTCCTACAGAATTTTTAACATCTATTTTTTTCTTTCGCATTTATATGCTCCTTAATAGATTTTAAACAACTTCTCCAATGATCTGATATTTTGTAGGAAGGTTTTTTATCTGAGATTTCGAGATAATGAATGCCATTCCTATTCCCATATTAAATACCCTGAACATCTCGTCCTTATTCACTCCGCTTGCCTGTATTCGTTTAAAAACCTCCGGAATCTTCCAATTATAATAGAGCTTTATGGAATAATTCTTTGGAATGATCCTCTTGATATTTTCAAGAATACCGCCTCCGGTTATGTGCGCCAAGCCCTTAATAGTTATTTTTTTTCTCAATTTTTTTATTTCTTTCACATAGATCTTCGTTGGGGTTAAAAGATCCGTGGTAGGTTTCAGTTTTTCATTTTTAATAAGTTTATTTACAAGAGAAAATCCATTAGAATGAATGCCCGATGATGGAATGCCTACGATCAAGTCCTTATTTTTTATCAGATTTTGCTTAAAAAGATCTGCCTTTTCGCCAATCCCCATTGAAAAACCGGCAAGGTCAAACCTATTGTGGTAAAGTTCCGGCATTTGAGCGGTTTCCCCGCCGACCAGATCTACCTCAGCCTCCTTGCATCCGTCAATAATTCCCGTAAATATTTCACGGAAGCATTTTTCCGTTAATTGACCGAAACCGATATAATCAAGAAAATAAACGGGTTTAAGTCCGGAACAGAGAATATCATTTACATTCATTGCAGCAAGATCAATACCGATCGTATCAAATTTATTTAATTTTTCAGCCAGGAAAACCTTTGTTCCGACACCGTCTGATGATAAGGAAATATACATCTCCTGATCCAATTTTAATACAGCTGAAAAGTCCCCGATGCTTTTATTTTTTAGTCCCTTCTCTTTTAATATTTCCTTTATTAAAAGAGGTATCCGACTCGCCAAAGCAAGATCTACTCCTGCGTTCTTGTAATCAATCATTTTCAATCTCCATTATATAGTTACCCGCAAAGCAGGCATAACAGTAATCGTTAGCATTTCCTTTCAAAACTCTCTTTAATCCGTTAATGGAAAGAAAGTTTACACTCTCTATTTCTAAATATTCAGCAATTTCTTTAGGTAAAAGATTATTTGCAATTAGTTTCTTTCTATTTGGTGTATCTATCCCAAAATAACAGGAATACTTAATGGGGGGACATGCAAGGAAATAGTGTATTTTTCCTACCCCCTTTTGTTTTAAAAGCCCAATTATCTCCTTTGCCGTTGTTCCTCTTACCATAGAGTCATCAATAAGTGCAATATCCTTTCCTTTTATCACCTCGAAAACAGGTTGAAGTTTCATTCTAACAATATTTTTCCTTTCTTCCTGGGTCGGATAGATGAAAGATCTCCCTACATAATGATTTCTGATAAGTCCTCTGTCCAGTGGCACATTACTTTCATCTGCAAATCCCATTGCAGCGGAAAGCCCGGAGTCAGGAACTGCAACCACAATATCCGGTCTTATATCGGGATTTTCCCTTGCAAGTTCTTCGCCCATTCGGTATCTCGTTTTATGGACATTTTTCCCGAAAATACAACTGTCTGGTCTTGCAAAATAGATATGTTCAAAAACACAATTCTGTTTAATTATTTCCTTTGTGAATGGGATAAATTCAATATTTCCACTTTTATCGATCCTTAAGATATTACCTTCCGTAACCTCACCGAGATATTCACCATTTAGAATATCAATTGCACAGGTCTCCGATGTAATAATGTAGCCGCCATCAATTTTTCCGTAAACAAGCGGCCTGAAGCCATACGGATCCCTGATTCCGTAAAGGGCATCCTCGTCCATAAGAACAATAGAGTAGGCACCTCTAATTGTATGTAATGTTGATGTCAATGCTGCTAAAAAATCACCTTCCTGATGTGCAAGGTAGTGCATTATCATCTCCGAATCCGAATTCCCTTGAAAAATAGCACCGGCTGCTTTTAAATGATTTCTTAATTTTTTATAGTTAACAAGGTTTCCGTTATGAGCAAGGGAAATCTTGCCGTGATTCGTATTGGCATAAACCGGTTGAGCATTTGCAATGTTAGAGTTTCCTGAGGTAGAATATCGGACATGACCGATACCCATCGCCCCTTTTCTTTGAACATTCGGAATATCAAGAAGATTTCTTGCAAAACCGGATCGTTTATAGGTAAAAAAATGATCTTTGTCGTTAAGTGAAATTCCAGCCGATTCCTGTCCCCTGTGCTGCAATGCAAAAAGGGTAAGATAAAGTTTATAAAAAATATCATCAAAATTACCAATAATTCCGCTTACTCCACAATATTCTTTCATCAGGACCGACCCTCCATAGAATTTTCAAAGCTGTCAAAATAATAGTCCTTTAATTGATCATAAAAAAAACCTTTTTGTCCAAGAATTATTTTACCGTTATCAAGTGTTTTTCCCAATAAAACAGGAGAAAAATCCTTCGTTTTATAAAGAAAATCACCTTTATTTTTTGCTGATATTTCAAAGATAATAAGACCGGGTCCCTCTGAAAATAGGTCATTGATATTATCGTTCGGCAGATTAAATGACAGATTATTGCGTAGCCCCATTTTAAATAATGTTACGAAATTACCGCCTCTTGACTGCACCCTTGCAGAACTGTATAGATCGAATATGTCGGGAAGTATCTCAATAAATTTTTTCAATTTTTCCGAATTGAACTTCGGCACCTTTCCATGATCCATATTTAATATTTCCTTAGAAAAGAGAGAGGGATTTATAGAACTATCCGAAAGGTTTATTTGATAGAGACAGGAATCATTATTGATAAGATAATTCGGCTTAATTCTATCCAATTTTTTAATAAATCCGATCATTCCTATCTCTAAAAGCGGTTTTATAGCTCCGCCTTCACTTTCATTATAAAAACTCACATTTCCGCTTACTATGGGAACCTTGAATAGTTCTGCGGCACTGCTCATTCCCCTTAATGATTCAGAAAATTGTCCTAATATAACATCATTTTCGGGATTTCCGAAGTTTAGGCAATCGGTAATACCGATGGGTTCAAAACCGCCGATCAGATGTTCAAGGGCGGATTTTGCAACGGTATTATAACCGCCTTTATACGGATTTAAATAGGTGTAGTCCTCAAGTCCTAAATTGGTAATAGAGAGTGCTTTATCTTTTTTGTTTATTCGGAGAACGGAAAAACCGTCTCCGGGAATTTTAATGGTATCATTTCCGACCCGATAATCATACTGTTCATATATCCAATGTTTAGAATTTATATTGTTGGAACTTAATATCTTTTCAATAACATTTTTAATATTACCGGTTTTTACTCCCATCAGTTCATCACTTTCTTTATTCTCTATCTTTATCCTATCATTTGCAGGCGGAACCTCTTCCAAAAGAAGTGAAATTGGAATATCGCCAAGGGTTTTTTCTCCCTCTTTCAGGATCATTCTTTTCGTATCGGTTATCTTTCCTATAATCGCCCATTCTATTTCTTCTTGTTTAAATATCTCTATAATTTCATCAAGTTTTTTCTGTTCGATAACCGCAAGCATTCGTTCCTGCGTTTCCGAAAGCATCATCTCCCATGGCGTAACATCCGACTGTCTTTTAGGTACCTTTGAAAGATCGAGTTCAATACCGACATCACCTCTTGACGCCATCTCAACGGAAGATGAGGTTAGTCCTGCTGCTCCCATATCCTGCATTGAAACGACAAGTCTTTTCTTAGCAATTTTTAGGCACGCCTCAATGACCTTTTTTTCCTGGAACGGATTTGCAATTTGAACGGAGGGTCTATCTTCTTTTGATTTCTCTGAAAGCGGATCGGATGCAAAATAAGCACCGTCAACCCCGTCTCTTCCTGTTTTGGACCCGAAGTAGAGGATAAGATTCCCCCGTCCCGATGCCACACCTCTTATTAGCTCATCCGTTCTTCCTATTCCAAGTGCAAAGACATTGACAACACAATTAATTTTATATGAGGGATCGAACTGAGTTTCACCTGCGATCGTAGGAACTCCGACTGAATTTCCATAATCGGATATACCCCTTACTACCTCTTCAAGAAGATGCCGGCAATGCGGATCACTTAGATGTCCGAATCTCAATGGATCGCTGCAGGCAACGGGTCTTGCTCCCATCGTAAATATATCTCTTAAAATACCGCCTATTCCTGTTGCGGCACCTTGATACGGTTCAATAGCCGACGGGTGATTATGTGATTCCATCTTAAATGCAACGAAATCACCATCATCAATATCCAAAACCCCGGCATTTTCACCCTGTCCTACGATCTTTCTTTTTGATTTTGAGAATAATTTTTTTAAAAATGGTTTCGATGTTCTATAGCTGCAATGTTCCGACCACATTACGGAAAATATCGCCTGTTCTATCTCGTTCGGTTCCCGTCCAAGCTGTTTTGTAATCGCCTTTAAGTCATTTTCTTTTAATTTTCCCATATCTCATTCCAAATTATCTATAAATGATCTGATAATTCCGACACCGTAATTCCCGAGATATTCATCGGAAACCCTTTCAAAATGCGGCATAAGTCCAAGAATATGTCCTGAATTATCTATAATTCCTGCAATATTGTCATAACTTCCATTTGGATTTCCTGACTTCGTAAGATTTCCTTCGTTATCAACATATCTGAAAACAATGTTATCTCCAATATCTTTAGCGTCTATCGGCTGATAATTTCCCGTCGTATGTGCTATCGGCATTTTAATGATCTCACCGATTTTATAATTGGAGGTAAAGACGGTATCATTTCTTTCAATTCTAATATCTACCATCTTTGATATAAATCTTTGGTTTTTGTTTCTGAGTAAAAATCCCGGCAGCATCTTTGACTCTGCGAGCATCTGAAAACCGTTGCATATTCCAATTACATAACCACCTGACCTAACAAAATTCGGCAGTTCTCGAAATATTTCCGAATGAATAGCGATAGCACCGGTCCTAAGATAATCACCGAAACTAAATCCACCGGGAAGAATGATCAACCCGAATTTAGACAATTTTCTCGCCGAATACCAGACATATTCAATTTCATCAACACCGTTATGTTTAAAAGCGTACATTGCATCCCGATCACAATTTGAACCGGGAAAAACCGCTATTCCAACCCTCATTTATTGTCCCTTTTCTTAATTGTTCGATATTCGTAGTTATTTATCTTACCGAATATTCGTGTCCACTGATTTTCATCAATTTTGAATATCGGTTTATTTAGCATAACATTCCTCATTGGTCTACCTCACAAAATTAAAAAACATAACCTATTATACCATTTTAAAATTTCTGGTCAAATTTTTGTAAATTAGCTTTTTGCGAAATAAGAAAACAAGGGAATAAGTAAAACAATATTAATCTCCGTTCCAAACAAAAGAGGGACATTACCGAATACAATTGACAATGGACAATGGACAATTGACAATGAAAAAAAGACAAATACAAACTCAGAAAACAAGCGGGACATTACCAAATACAGAGGTTAGAGGTTGGAGGTTAGAGGATAGTTAAAAACAATATTAATCTCCGAAAAGCCACAAAAGAGG
>JAUXGM010000094.1 GCA_030622125.1 bacterium
ATCGGTGAACTTGGCAGTGGAAAAACAGTTTTTGCAAAGGGTTTTTTTTCTGAATTAGGAATTTTAAAAAAAGATGTTACCTCACCATCATACATTATTGTGAACGAATACAGAAAAGAAGAGCATTTATTTTACCACATTGATCTCTATAGATATAGAAATTTTGAGGATGATTTCGGCTTCTGGGAGATTATGGAAAAGGGTGAAAAGATAGTGATAGAATGGGCTGATCGTCTTGGTGATGATGTTGATTGTCTTGATCTTTTGATCTTTTTTGAAATATCCGAAAATCAGCGGATCATAAAAATTACAAAAAAAACTTGACAAATGAAAATAAAAAAAGTATAATACAATACATGAGGCTTATCGAGAAAGAAGTACTTATTATACCGAAATCAAAAGGAAACATAAGAAAGTTCAGATTTTCAAAAAGTATCCAGCTACTAATACTCATTATAATAGTTGGATTAGTGGGAGTAATTGGTTCCATTGGATATGATTATATTTCATTAAAAAAACAAATGACCGATTATATTGCGCTTATTGAAGAGAATCAGATTTTAAAAGGCGAAAATGAGAAAGTTTCAAGTGATCTACTTAGAATTGCCAGAAAGTATGAAAAGGTTAAACTTTTTGAGGAAGAATTAAGTTCCCTTATCGGCATAAATCATGAGGTGCAAAACTCAAAGGGCGGTCCGGATTTTTATTCCCTTTACAATGATGAGCACAACACCGAAAGATTAAATGAAATTAGAAATGGTATTATAAATAATCTCAAGAGAGAACTTGCGGAAAAGGAAGATAACTTTATTAAGATCAAGGATTTCATATATAAAAATAATTCACTTATCGCTGCTACACCATCTATATGGCCTGTTAAAGGATTTATTTCATCCGGTTTTAAATGGCGAACAAATCCACTAACGGGAAAAAAAGAATTTCATAAAGGTATTGATATTGCGGGACCTATCGGTACATCAGTAAAATCAACTGCTGATGGAATAGTAACAAGGGCGGAAAATAACCCCTACGGATACGGTAATCTTATCGAGATAAAGCATGGATTTGGTTTTTCAACAAGGTATGGACATATGAATAGTTATAATGTAAAGTTAGGTCAAATCGTTAAAAGAGGTCAGATCATTGGAACGAGAGGAAGCACCGGAAGATCTACCGGACCTCATCTTCATTATGAGGTGAGAATAAGTAATAAACCTGTAAATCCTGTAAATTTCATATTAGATTACAACTTGGAGTAGGAAATGAAAGAAACAAATGAAAAAATAGACCTGACGATAGGGGAAATCACTATTATAA
Organism: bacterium; assembly: GCA_030622125.1. GTDB lineage: Bacteria > AUK180 > AUK180 > AUK180 > AUK180 > JAUXGM01. The sequence continues at coordinate 1,318 of JAUXGM010000094.1, forward strand.
ATGGAAATCTTAATTCAAAGGGAAGTGTAAGAATAGATGGTAAGGTAAAGGGAGATATTACCTGTGACGGTATGATCATAATTGGTGAAAAAGGTAATATTGAAGGTAATATAAATGCAGCACAGGGAATAATCGGTGGTAAAGTAAATGGAAATATCATAACGAAGGATTATCTTGAATTAAATGGAACATCGACATTAACCGGAGATGTGGATACTAATATTTTTCAAATTGACAAAGGTGCAGTTTTCAATGGAAATTGCATTATGGGAAAAAATAAGGAACAAAAACCAAAAAAATAAAATTAGTTATGGATGAGATCAGTAATTTTTTTTCACAGTTTAAATTCATCATACCTATTGTAATAATTGTTTCGATAATAATGGTTGTTTCCTTTATTAATTTTATTCATTCTATAAAGAAAAAAAGAATTCTAAAATCTATTTATCAAATGCTTATATTTCTTTTATTTTCCATGATCTTTATTAGTTTTGCATATCTTTCAGGAGCGATTTTGAGATATATGGTATTTTCAAAGACCGCAAATCTTGCAGAAATTGAAGTTATACCGGGAAATAATGGTAAATTTTCAATCAACTTTTTACCAAAAGAGGTAAAGGTAGAAAAATTTTCTAAGGAATTTACCGGTGAACAGTTCTATATAGAAGGTGTTTTTATTGATTTTAAAGATTGGCTTGAATTCTTTGGTTTTAAACCGATCTTTAAGTTAACCGGTATTTACAGTAAAATGGATGATGGAAAGACATTAACAAAATATGCTTTTAATGAAAGGCATTATTTTTTTTTAAAGAAACTTATGAAGAGTTATGAAAAATGGAATCTCTTTGAAAAGGTTTATGGATCTGCTGCATTTCAATATGTCAGAAATAGTAAAATAACATGGAAACTTGAAAAGGACACAAACGGTATCTATTTAAAAATGTAAAACTATAAATGGTAAAGAAGTGCCCGGATTGTGGCTTTAAGAATCCTGATATTATGAAGTTTTGCGGTAATTGCGGCAATCCGTTCATAGAAAAAAAGAAGGTATCCGAATTAAGAGATATTGCTGTTCTATTTATTGATATGGTGGGATTTACATCGTTCAGTGAAGGTAAAGATCCTGAAGAGGTAAGTGAACTTTTAAATAAATATTGGAAGATCGTTTCAGAGATTGTCGAAAAATATGATTGTTATATTGATAAATATATTGGTGATGCTGTTTTGATTCTTTGTGGATTTCCGCATGGACACGAGAACGATTCCGAAAGAGCGATACTAATTGCCCTTGAAATAATAAATGGAATGAGAGGACTCAATCTTCTCATAAAACAGAAAATTCAATTTCGATTCGGTATTCATTATGGAAATGTATTTGCAGGAGATGTTGGTGGTAATAGTTTTTCTGCAAAAACGGTAATTGGAGATGTTGTTAATACCGCAGAGCGGATACAAGAACTTGCTGATCCCGATACTATTTATGTTTCCTATGATATCTACGAATTTACAAATAAATTCTTTGATTTTCAAAAGGTCGGAAATAAACATTTAAAAGGTAAAGAAGAAGAGATTGGTATCTGCAAGGTTTTGGGAAGGAAAAATAAGAGGAAAAGTTTCAGGGGTATTGAAGGCTTGAATATTCCGATGGTGGGACGAGATGAAGAATTAAAATTATTAGTAGATAAATTTTCCAATATTACTGCTTCAAAATCGATTGAGATCGGTTTAATAAGAGGTGGAGCCGGTATAGGTAAATCACGATTATCCGAGGAATTTCTTTCAACAGTTAAACAAAAATATTCGGATAAGGTATCCATAATAAAGGGAAGATGTCTTCCTTACGGAGAAAGTTTTGTAAATTGGCCGATTATTCAATTAGTTAAAACAATATTAGGTATTGAAGACTCCGATACGGCATTTTTAATTAAAGGAAAAATTAAGTACTATTTAAGAACTCATTTTGGAGGTTTCAAGATAGAATTGATTGATGCCGATAAGATTCTTGGGCTATTGTTGGGGGCGGAAGAGACAATTGATATTGAACCTGAAAAAATAAGAAACCAAACTATTTTAGTATTTATTGAACTGTTAAAAAAAGAGAGTTTAGATAAGTATTTAGTAGTTGTAATTGAAGATATTCATTGGATTGATTTCTCATCTATTGAGATATTAAGAGAAACCATTAAAAGATTGGATAATGTTTCACTTTTGTTACTTCTTATAACAAGACCGGAATACAAAGAAAGTATAACCTGTAAAAATTTTTTAGAATCACTCACACAAGATAGAGAATTGTTGAATATAAAACTTGATAGATTGTCAAGAAACAATACAAGAAAAATGGTGGAACTTTTGTTGGAGATAGAGAAACTTCCAGATAAATTAAAGGAACTTATTATTTCTCATAGTGAGGGGAATCCTTTTTTTACGGAGGAAATAATAAAATCGCTCATTGATAGAGAAATATTAGTATCAAAAGGAGATAGTTGGCATGCTGTACGGGAAATAACAGATATCGATATACCAAAAACAGTAACATCGGTTATTCAAGCAAGGGTTGATACATTATCGGAAGATGAAAAACAAATCTTACAAACTGCCTCTGTTATCGGTAAGACATTTTGGAAAAAAATATTGGATAGCATCATACCGAATATAAAAACGGCTCAATTCCAGGGTCTATTGGATAGAGGACTTATAAAAAATATTATTTCAATGGCAGAGAATGAATTGCAGTATAAATTTAAGCATATTCTTATTCAAGAAGTGGTTTATCGTTCCATAGTTAAAAAAATTAAAAGAGAATTACACCTAAGGATTGCCGGTTGGATTGAGAATAGTTATTCCGATAATCTTGAAGGGTACTATGATCTACTTGCAATCCATTATAATAAAGGTGGAAATGAGGAAAAAGCTATAGAGTATATCTATCTTGCAGGTGAAAAAGCAAAAAAGAATTACGCAAATTCTGAAGCATTGGCTCTTCTTGAAAATGTTGTAAGAAAAACCAAATTAAGCCCGGAATTTAATGATTATAGAAAAAAAGCAAAAAAATCTATTGCGAATATTTATTCAACTCTTGGAAAAAATGAGAAAGCAATAGAAGACTATCAAGAGGCACTCAATTTAACTAAGGATGAAAGAGAGAATAAAGAGATCCGTATTTCAATAGGGGAAGTCTATCAGAGAATGAGTGATTATAATCACGCACTTAAGATATTTAATGATGTGTTAAGTGAATTGTCCTCTCAACGGTTTGATGAATGGCAATCTGTTATGACTTCAATTGCATGGATAAAATACTTACAGGGTGATATCAAAAAAATGGGCAAGATCATTGCCGATATCAATGAAAAATTACTAAAAAAAGATGTACCGAAGAAGGAATATGAAAAATATGTTACTCGTTTAAATAATCTGTATGGTATATATCACAGTAATAAAGGAGATTGGAAAAAATCCATAGAATATTATAAGAAAAATATTGAAATTTATGAAAGGCAAAATGATCTTGGCGGTGTGTCAACAACATACAATAACATAGCCGAAAATTATTCCCAAATAGGTGATTTTAAAAAATGTATTGGCTATTATGAAAAAAGTTTAAATATAGCAGAAAAAACCGGAGAAATGTTGGGACAGGCAATTCCTCTTTACAATCTTGGTGAAACTTATTTAGGATTAAATGCACTTGAAAAAGCAGAGGAATACCTGAACAAATATATGATAATAAACCGTCAAATAGATAATCATCTTGGTATCGGTTATGGCTCTGCCGGATTAGGAAGTGTTTATCTTAGAAGAAAAAATTACCCAAAAGCAATGGAGTATTTTAATAATTCGTATCAAATGTTTGATAAGCTGGGGAGTAGATCACTTAAACTTTATGCTTTTTCAAAGATCATAAAAGGGCTCATAATACAAGGACAACTTGATGAAGCAAGAGAAAAATTCAGCATTTTTAAGCAAGAAACAAATGATGATAAAGATGAAACTCTGCTTTATTTTAATGGTTTATTAGAAGGTGAATCCGGTAATTATATAAAAGCAGTTGAAATATTAGATAATATCATTAAATCATATAAGGAATCCGGCAATATTGAAGAAATACCAAATATATTGCTGTATAAAATTAAATATGAAAAATTAAATAATGACCGGACAGCAGTTAAAAAAACAAAAGCAAAAATGGAAGAATTACTTAATAAATTAAAGATCGGTATTCCGGATGAATTTGTCGCCGATTATCTTGAATATTATAAAAATTGAAATATGTAAGGAGTATAAAATGAAAACAAGCATTAAAATGTTTTTCATTTTGATTATGATTTTATTAGTTATAACATCTTGCACTAATAACAAAGAAAAAGTAGTTAAAAATGAGAAAATAGTAGGTATTCAAGATGTCCTGGGATTTTGGGATACTGTTTCCGAATATGATGCAGAGAATATTGAATTTCAAAAAGAAGATGGTGGGAATTTAATCTATTATTCATATTTGAATTCAAGACCATATAGTAGTGGCAAATGGTCTTTTAAAAATGGAACTTTGAAATTGGAATCGGAATCGGGAGATATTTTCACTTATATAAGGGTTGAGATTGAAGGAGATTTATTGAAAATTACAGATTCAAATGGAAATGTATCTGTTTTTAAAAGACCACCTAAGAAAATTTTAGAAAAAGATGAGATCTTAATTAATTTAAAGGTATATCTAAATAAAATTTCAGCATTTACAGGACTTGACAATAGTGAGCCAATAAAGACAGAATTTAATTGGAATTTTAAAGGGGGAAAAACAATAGAAGTTTCCGGATTATCAACAAAATGTCCCTTAAAAGAGATCGCAAAAGATGATTTTCAATCTATGAATGAAAAAGTAAAAGATATCGGAGATTACTTATCCGGGTTGGAATTTTCTCAAAATGTGTTTAATACTACCGAAATTCAATCTGCTTATTCGGGTGATTCTTATGTTTTTACCATTACCATTGATACGAAAAGTCAAACAAATTCCATAATTATTAAAGTAGGAAAATTAAAACAGTTGAGAGTTGAGAATTGAGAATTGAGAGTTAAAATATAATATATTTCATCTATTGAAAAAAAGCGTAAAATAAATTAAAATAAACCAACATGAAGATTTTACATATAGATCTTGAGAAATCCTTACGGGGAGGACAGAAGCAAGTGATAAATCTTATTGAAGAATTGAAAGAATTCCCTGATGTTGAAAACCTTCTTGTCTGTAAAAACGGTTCTGAATTGGCGAAATATGCCGAAGAAAATGGAATAGCTCACAAAAAAATTAAAGTTTCTTGCGAATGTGATCTCTTTGCAGTTCTTAAACTTAAAGGAATCATACTTTCTGAAAATCCGGATATTGTCCATTTTCATTCGGGGCATGCTCATTCAATTGGCTATCTTGCTCTAAAAAATAATAGGAAAATAAAAAAGATCATTACAAGGCGGGTACATTTTGATATAAGAAATAATTTCTTTACAAAAAAAAAGTATGCAGATGTTGATAAGGTTGTTTGTATATCAAAATACATTAGGGGAAAAGTCAGGGAATATGGTGTCCCGGACAAGAATATAGAATTGATCTACAGTGGTGTTAAATTTAGAGAAGCCGTAAATAATATATCTTATCTTGAAAAGGAATTTAAGATTGGAAGTCGTATAAAATTTGGAATGCTTACTGCACTTGTGATAGGAAAACATAAAGATTTTCGTAGTCTTTTTGAAGCAATAAAGATATTAAAAAATAGAAACGGAGATTTCGTTTTTTTTATTATTGGTACGGGAAAAGATCGTAAGAAAATAATTTCTATATCAAAAGAGTTGAATATTAGTGATAGAATTATGTTTACCGGATTTAGATATGATATTCCCGAACTTCTCTCCTTTCTTGATATCTATGTTCACAGTGCAGAAAACGAAGGACTTGGAACATCAATTATTGAAGCAATGGGAATGGGATTACCTGTTATTGCTACCGAAGCAGGAGGGATCCCTGAGATTATTGAGAATAATAAAAATGGCTTTCTTTGTAAGATAAAAGATGGAAAAGATCTTGCAGATAAGATGGAAATTTTGCTTCAAGACGACAAGCTACGGGAAAATATCGGTGATAATAATAAAGTTAGAGCAAGAGATTTTTCAAGTGAATTTATGGTAAAGAAAAACTATGAGCTTTATAAAGAACTATTGCGGAATAAGGAGTAAAAATGATGGAGAAGTTATCGGTATTAATTCCAACATACAATGAAGAAAAAAATATATTGGATTGTATTGAGTCGGTAAAATGGGCTGACGAGATACTTATTGCAGATTCATTTAGTAATGACGGAACATTAGAGATCGCAAGAAGGTATGCCAATGTTAAGATCATTCAAAGGGAATACAAGTATTCTGCAAGTCAAAAGAATTGGGCAATTCCACAGACACTACATAAATGGGTATTGATCCTGGATGCCGATGAAAGGTTATCCGAAAAACTGGCATCAGAGATCAAAATAGTTTTAAAAAAGGGATTTACCGTTGGTGATGCTTGTGCTTATAAGATATGTAGAGATAATTATTTTCTTGGAAAAAGGATCAGGTATTCCGGTTGGCAGAATGATTATGTAATCCGTCTTTTCAGAAGGGAAAAAGCAAAATATGAGGATAAGTATGTGCATGCAAAACTTATTGTTGATGGTAAAGTAAAAACATTGAAACACCACATTACACATTTTACCTATAATTCTTTGGATGCTTATTTTAAAAAAATGAAGAAATATACTACATGGGCAGCAATGGATAAGTTTAAAAAGAACAAAAAATCAAATTGTTTTATAATATGGTTCCGTTTCAATATGAAATTTATTCGGGATTATTTTCTGCGACTTGGTATATTAGATGGCAGCACTGGTTTTATTTTATGC
>JAUXGM010000051.1 GCA_030622125.1 bacterium
CGTACTAAGTACTAAGTTTTTCGTACTGAGTTTAAGAAATTCCATTTCTATTTACTCAACACGGAATACGGTATACTGGGTACTGATTTTCAACTCTCAATTCTCAATTCTCAACTCTCAACTGTTTTCGGTATGTCCCTCTTTTGTTAGTAACGGAATTTAATATTGTTTTTCTTTACTCATTAATCCATCAACTCATTCACTCATACACTCATTTTCCTTATTTTCTTATTTTAGACTTTAGACTTTCGACTTTCGACCTTCGACCTTTGACTTGGCTTTGACAGTTGTTTTATGTCCGTCCTTGTGAAATAAATCCATTAAGAAATCGTAGTGTTTATATGGAGATGAAATGAAAAAGATTGTCTATTATTTTTTAATTGTTCTTATTCTGATAGCGGGGTGTAAAAAGAATGCCGGTAAAAAGATGGCGCCGAATGCTCTTAAAGTTGTGGAATATACCGTCAAAAAGGGAAATATCTCAAAATCGCTTATGCAGAATGGAATATGTCAACCAAAGCGTGTTGTTACCGTTATGTCCAAGATAAGTGGAAAGATCGCAAAATATCTTGTAGAAGAAGGTGATTTCGCTAAGGAAAAAGATCAGATCGTATATATTTATCCCGATATTAATGAACTTCAGAGAGTAAATCAAATAAAAAAGAACTTTGTTATCACAAAAAAAGATTTTTCCAATACAACGACCAAATATAAATCATATAAAAATCAATTAAAAAAAGGATTTGTTTCTCAAAGCGAATTTGATAATGTTGAAAAAGAATATATGAATTCAAAAATGGCTTATGAGAACGCTAAATTAGAGTACGATTATCTTTCGGATGTAAAAGAAATTAGATACAATGGTAATCTTTGTTACTCAATTTCCGCTCCAACCTCCGGAACATTTTACGGCAAGACGGTAGAGGAAGGTGAATTTATTCGTTCGGCAATGCAAAACTACACTGCGGGAACTATTTTGGGTTATATCGGTAACATTGATGATATGGAAGTTGTTATAGATATAGATGAAGTGGATTATCCATACATAAAAAAAGGGCAGGAATGCAACATAACTTTTGACGCTTTTCCTGAAATAAGAACCACAGGTAATGTAGATTTTATCTCATTGAATGCAACCCAAAAAGATATATTTAACCAATTTATCGTTAAGGTTAAGATCAATAAAAATCCCAAAGGCATCATTAAACCCGGGATCGGTGCGAATATAGATATTATCGTACTTAATGTAAAAGATGTTCCGATCATACCTATGAAAGCAATAAAATGGAACGGAGCAAATCCTTTTGTTACTAAAAAGGGAAAAAAGGAACCTACCTTTATCAAAACCGGAAAGAATGACGGTAAATTTACAGAAATAAAAGAGGGGTTAAAGGAAGGTGATGTTATAATTTACGAACAATTACCAAAGATAGATTATAAAAACTGGAGGAAAAAATGAGAAAAATTACACTATTTTTTACCTTTTTTTTATTTATAATATGTGTCAATGCCGATCAACTTGATAATTACACTGAAAAGCCAATTGCAAATTACGGTAATTATATGATCTTGATCAAAACCGATGATGGCACACTACATAGCGGACTTTATCTTGATCGGGGAATTCTCATCACAAATTATCGAATAGAAGATACTGATAATGTTATGTCGCTAACAGGGAAAGCAGTTATGATTGAAGAGGAAAATTTTATAAAATACGAAGAAGGACTCTATTTTTATAAAACGACAACTGCATTTGGAAAAATTAAATTCATTGATAACATTGATACCCGTAATGAAAAATGGTACGTATTCGTAGAGATATTGAACAATGGGAGCGTAAATGGAAGCATCCGAAAACTTGCTCTTAAAGCAATTAGAAAGAGAGTAAGCGTAAAAGGATTCAAATTCGTTTTTAATAACAACGGTAGTTTGGTCGGTGTGTATTATAATTATGATATCGGCTCACTTATTAAATATATTTTTCATCGAATAAAAGCAGGAGATAATATTGAAATTGATGCTATATTCGGAGGGAAATTTAATACAATACCGGAACTTATGAATATAGCGAAAACCGATCTAAAAAGACCTGCATGGCTTGGAATAACATTTTCTATTCGTAAAAATAAGGTACTAATAAACGGAGTTTTTAAGGATTCTCCTGCTGATAAATATGGATTGAAAGAGGGAGATTTAATATTAGAAGCAGATGGAAAACCGATCCTTACGATCACTGAATTAACATCCGTTATGAGAGAGAAAAAAGAAGGCGATCGGATTAGATTAACAATAAAACGCGGGAATAATATATTAAAAAAGAAGATCGTTCTTGCCGGAAAAAAACGCATTATCTATCGTAGTCATCAGAACAATAACATGGAAAATATAAAAAAAGAATTAAAAAAACTTGAAGAAAAATTAGATGATTTAAAGGAAAGATTAAAAAATCATTGAAAAATGTCTCTTTTTTTTATATAATATGATATTATGAAAAAGGTAATATTTTTTTTATATTTATTCTTAATGATTCCCCTTTTTGTTTTTCCTACATCTTTTAAGATATTTCTTAATGCAAATATCGATAAACAGGAATTGAAAATTGGTGAATATTTTACCTACACGATTAAAATAAGAAGAATTGGAAATAGCAATATTGAAATGTCAAGCCCTATTATACCGAGATTGGATTGGGCTGTTCAGTTTTTTACATCCTCATCTTCAAGGGTAAACATTGTAGGCAACAACGCTGAAAGTGTTACTACATACAAGATCAAATATCGATCTGTTAAAGAGGGCGAACACATCTTTCCTTCCATAAAAATGCCTTATTACAATCCTGAAACAGAGACAACAATTGAATTAAAGGTTGATCCGATAAAGGTGAAAATTACGAAGGGTGCTGCGCATTTAAATATTATTTTTCCTATTCTATTTTTTTTGATAATTGCAATCATCGTTATAATCATGTTGGTAAAATATAATGAATCAAAGATAAAAAACAATTTAAAAGCAGGATCAACGGAAGAAAAAGAAAAGAAAAAAGATATTTATGAGGAATTAAAATTACTTACGAACAAAAATGAGAAACTTGAAAAATTTAATAATACAATAAAAGATTATCTTCATACGAGGTATGGTATTGAGAGAAATATCTTAAGAAAAGAAGCAAAAAAGATCATTAAAAAAAAGGAGTTCAATGTTGAAAAAAAAGAGATATTATATGACATTTTGGATTTTTTATACATAGTAAAATATACAGGTTTTATTCCGCCAGATGAAGAAATAAATAGTTGGATCGATAAGTTTAAAAAGATCAGTGAATAAAAAAAAATTTGGCATATTTATCGCTTTTTTCATAATACTATCCTTTCTCGGACTATACAAATTAACCTATAATATTGTTTCGATCAAGGAATTATTTTATATCGTTACAAGCTTTTTCTTCTTCTCATTTATCCTTCTACAAAAAAAGGGTATTATTGAGGGGTATAAGGTAGAATTATGGCTTTACATCTACCTCTTTTTTAATATTATATTATTCGTTCTTGTAAAATATAAGTATTTTTCATGGCATTACACGGTAATACTTATAACATCTCTATTTTTCTATCTTTTAATAAGAGAGCTAAATCATAAATTCTCCTTTTATCTCCTTGAACTGATCGGGGCTATTTCCTCTATATACGGTATTTTACTTTCATCTGGGATTGATATTTTAAACCTCTATGGCGGTGTAAGTGGAAGAACTCCCTCATTTTATGGAAATTCTAATTTTTTTGCGGGACTTTTGATCCCATTTATTATTATTACTATCGCTGCAATTTTCATCTCAAGGGATATAAAATTAAAAGTGCTTCATAGTATCGTACTTTTTCTTAATCTTTATGCAATGTTTTTGACACGGACAAGAGCAGCATTTGCCGGACTTCTTGTTTCTCTTGTTCTTCTTTTGATCTATTTTATTAAGAGAAAAAAAATAAAGAAGTTCGGGATCTTTTTATCCGTTTTTATATTTTTAGCTGTTCTTCCATTTGTTCCAAAAGATTATTGGGAAAGAATAAAACAATTGAAAAATGTATCAAAAGGAACACCAATGTTCAGGGTTTATACATGGAATTCCTCACTTCATATAATTAGCGATCATCCACTTGGTGTCGGACCCGGGAATTTCAGGATCTATTACCCGACATATAAAAGCAAGAGAATATTCTTATTTGAAGGACATCATAATGCGGAAACGATCCATGCCCATAATGATTTTATTGAAACCGCTGTTGATACCGGTTTTATCGGTTTTTTTCTATACCTCGCTTTTCTTTTCGGTTTTCTCTATCTTTTTTTCAAGATGGAACGGAATATCTACTATAGAAATAGGAATGTAACCGATTCTCTCATCCTTTTTTCCGTTGCTATCGGAATTGTCGGATTACTTGTAGATAATATATTTAGTGTGAACCTCAAATGGCTCTCCTCTATTATAATGCTATACTTTTTAATTGGACTTGGAATGTCGGTCGTTAAAAAGTACAAAAAACCATGGAGAATATATAAAACAGGGCAAATTGGCGGTTTCATTATATTGGTATTGGGTATTTTTTTCTTTATTGGCTCTTACAGAAGGATCACTTCCGATAAATATTTACTGCGCGCAATAAATTGCTCCAAAACCGGTGTTATCGTAAGAAGTAAAAAGAAGAATAATGATCTTGCAATAAAATATTTTGAAAAGGCGAATGGATATTATAAAAGATCCTTATCCTTAAATAGAAATAATATCATCGGAATATATTTTTCAGGCAATCTGAGAATGGATTTATACAGCTCTACAAAAGAGAGCAACTACCTTACGGAGGCACTAAATTATTATAAAAAAGTACAAACGATCTCACCTAATTATGTTCAAGTCCATTTTTTGAAGGGAAAAACTTACTATAATTTAGGAAAATATGAAAAAGCAAAAACAGAATTTGAGGATTATTTAAAACAGGATCCGGTAGATCCTGAGGTATACAATTATCTTGCAAAGATCTATGATAAACTTGGCTTAAAGACAAAAAAACAAGAGCTTTTTAAATTTTTGGAAGATGAGATCAAAGAGAATCTGAAGATAAAACCGGATCACAAGGAACTTTATTCGTTAATGGAATTTAACTACAAACAATTAGGTCAAATTAATAAAATCATCCCAACCTATAAAGAGCTTTTAAAAAAGGTCGGAAATAAGAAAGTACGAACAGTTATTTATAAAAGAATTGCAGCTTACTATTATAATTTTGATAAAGAAGGTGGTAAAAATTATTTTAATGGTATAAATGAAAGGATGGATATTCTACCGGAACTTCGGAAGCTTTTTAATAGAGGAGGAAAACAATGAAATTTTTTATCTCATTTGATTGGGAAGGCGTCAATGGGGTTACTTCATGGAAACAGATGGAAAAAGGTAATCTACATAATGAGGCAATTGAAAATGCAATATCCGAATTAAAAGCGGTTATAGATGGCATATTGCAAAGCAAGGTTAAGGTTGAAGAGATAACGATCTGTGATTCTCATAGTATTGGTGAAAATATTCCATTTGATTCGTTTCCGGATATGGTAAATATTATTCGAGGATTTCCAAGAAAACATTATATGGTGGAAGGATTAAATGATACATACAACGGCTTATTTTTAATAGGATACCATGCACCGATTGGAACAAAACATTCGCTTATGGATCACACTTATTCCTCATCATCCATTTATGAGGTGAAGGTAAATGATCAAACTGTCGGGGAAGCTGAGATCAACGGTTTGGTCGCTGCTGAACATAATGTTCCTGTGTTATTGATATCCGGTGATGATAAGTTATTTTCCTTTTCCTCAAATTATTTTCAAAATTTAGGAACAAAATTTATTATAACAAAGGAGTCATTTGGAAGATTCACTGCCAAAATGTATAACAAAAATGGTGTTTTAAAAGAACTGTCTGAAAAAACAAAGGAACAGATATTGGACATTGATAAAGTTAAACCTCTAAAATGGCAATCTCCATATACGATGGAATTAAAATTGATGGACACCTTACGGGCGGATCTAATTGAAACAATGCCGCTTTTTAAAAGAATAGACGGAAGAAGCGTTACATTCACATCTGATAATTTTGTGGAAGTATATGAAGCATTTATCAGTGCTACCTTGATGCTGATATCAGCAAACTACATATAGGACGGGAAATTATGAAGGTAAAACAACTAAAATCATTTCTTGATGATTATTTAAATGTTGCCAAGATAGAGGATACCTCTTTAAACGGACTTCAGGTTGGAGATCTGAATAACAATATTAGTCAAGTCGGTTTTGCTGTTGATGCAAGTTTAAAATTATTTAAAACGGCGGCAAAAGAAGATTACAATTTTCTTATTGTACATCATGGGCTATTTTGGGGTGAGCCATTTCCGATAATCGGTTTAAATTGGGAAAGATTCAAGGTAATGATCGAAAATAAACTCAACCTGTATGCTGCTCACTTACCGCTTGACCTTCATTCGAAAATCGGGCATAATGCTCAGATGGTCAAAATATTAAAACTGGAAAATGTCAAACCTTTCGGCAATTATAAGGGTACGGATGTTGGCTTTTGCGGAGAATTTGAAAAGAAAAAGTCTGTTCCTGAAATGGAAAAATTATTAAAAAAATTATTGGGAAAATATACTTTTTTGGATTTTGGGAAAGATCGCATAAAAACCGTTGCCATCGTTTCAGGTGGTGCTGCATCACTTATTCCCGAGGCAATTGAAAAAAATATAGATCTTTATATTACGGGTGAACCTTCCCATTCATTGTTTCATTTTATTAAAGAGGGGAAATTAAATGTTGTTTATGGCGGTCATTATAAGACGGAAACCTTTGGTTTGTTGGCATTACAAAAATTGATAGAAGTTAAATTTAATTTAAAAACAAAATTTTTTGATATTCCAACCGGCTTTTGAGTGCCGGGGTGGTGTTTTTTTTACCTTATTACCATAAACTTCCCTGTTGCGTCTTTTGAACCGTCATCATAAATAACTCTGAAAATATAGGCACCGGGAGCAATAAATTGCCCTTTATCATTATTTAGATTCCATGATTCATCGGCATCGTTATCGGTATGATATATCGTTCTAATCTTTAATCCCGATATTGTATATACTTTAATGGTGCATTTTCCAATCAAATGAATAAAGTCAACCTTCTTTGAGGATGTTGCCCATGTTGTATACTCTCCTTCAATATACGGGTTCGGAACAATCTCAACCTTACCTTTATATTCTTTCGGCGTTGATTCACTATACCAGGCAGGTGTAACGGACTGTACATTTGCGATCGCCGAGGAATAAGCAGGGTCAATATTTTGTGACCTGTCGCCTCTGTCATAAGCACATACAGAGTAATAATAGGTAAAGCCGTTGAAGATTGAAGGATCATTATCCGTATATTCACAAAAATATGTTTCTGTCCAATTTTTTGGATTAAGCTCTCTTTCAGGGATCGGCTCTCCTTTAATAAGGTCATAAGCATACGGTGGTTCATTAAAGGTATTATAAATATAAGTAGAATCCATCTGTGTTACAAGAGCATAATCGCCTAATTCAATATCGCCCATTCCTGTTAGATTTCTATAAACTCGGTAACCATCCCAGTCATGTATCCCGGAACCGGGAGGATCCTCTGATGCCTCGGAACCAATTGAATATTCAGGGGAAGGATCCGCGTCTTCCGTATATGAACCATTTAAACCACCAGGAAGAGGTTTTGGAATATAATTTCTATTTCTTGACCATCTAAGATCTACCTTTTTATTTCCGGGCTCAGTCATAAGAAATGGTGACTCGGGCGGAGGATTGGGAATTATCCAATTATTATCATGTACCTTTCTCGCTGTTTTGACATTCTGCTTGAATTTTGAAACATCATATCCCATAGGATTTGCCCAGGCTATCTCTACCGTAGCTCCTGATGGAAGTGAAAATGGACCAAGCCCCATCAACATTAAAGCATCGTGTGGTTTTTGATTGCTTTGGTCAATTAGGTCACTTGTGATAATATTCCAAAAATAAGCATCCGACCAATCACCAGCAGTATCATAACTCAGATCAAAATTACAGCTCTTAATAGAAGAAATATCAAAGACGGTTACGCCTACTACGCCTAATTCTTCCTTGTTGGGACAATAAGAATATGCAGTGCCCGTTTCGGGATCAAAGAGTGAAACATTGTGAGCAAAATTATTCCAATCAACATCAGGATCCATAAAAATCCCTACATAAAATTCATTATAATTATTTTCAGAGTTATTTTGAAGTGTTACAATATGAATATTAAAAGCATCTGCATTGGGATAATTCCATCTTAATGTTCGGACATTACCACTAACTTCGAGAGGGTTTTTGCTAAAAGAATCATCAAAGAACGACATATAATCAGACTGAGAGAGATTATCCATTTGTTCTATATTTATTGAAGTAAAGTAGTAACCGTAAAAACTTGTTAAGCCCTTGTATTTTTGAGGATACGGAACAAGAGATTCTTCGGGTGACTGAATATCTCCATCCCATTCAAAATCCGAAACAATGCCGTTTGCCCCCCACATAATATTATGGTCGGTTACCATCTGGCTCATTTCATGTTCTCCTAAATTCTTCGGATACTGCCAACCGGCAAAATATGGTGCCCAGCCGCCCGACCATGGCGCCCATGCAAGTAATCCGAACCACCAGCAATTTGTACCTACCGTTATCGCATAATTGCCGAAACAATCATTATACATTGATGCCCGTAATGATACCCATAAATAATCATAAGGAATGACATAAGAACAAAAATAGAACGGACTTTTACCGTCATATTCTTTAAAACAGGTAAGAAGTTCAGCTTTTTTATATGGTATCGACTTTGTAACGGATGATACACAAATTAAAACAAATAGGAATAGGATTAAGAAAAAAAATACTTTTTTACTCATATATAAATTCATTATACTTAAATTTGCTTTTTTTTCAATATGTTTTTGAAAAATCTCAGAAACATATTGGATTTTGCTTGTAAAAAAATTCGGTATTTAAATAATAATATTAACCACAGATTAGACAGATTAAACAGATTAAAAATAATAGAAAATATTTAAAATTAATCTTTAAATTTTCAGTTATGAAATGAAATTTCATTATTTTAAATCTTTTTAATTATTAGAAAATTAATTTTCTACTTAAAAAAAAGATTTAATGAAAAGTGATTTAGTAAAATCACTTAAACTGAAAATTTAGGACTTTAAAATCCGTGTAATCCGTACAATCCGTGGTTAAAAAATCTTATTTGGTAAAAAAACTGTTTTTAAAAAAAGTCCAAAATATATTGAAACACGACAGTTTTTTGACATAAAACAAATAATAGTTTATAATAATAATATGAATGAAATGAACTCAAAAAAAATGCCAAGATTAAAGATCGGCGATCTTGAGATTAAAATACCTATTGTTCAAGGAGGAATGGGTGTTGGTATTTCTTTGTCAAGATTAGCCTCGGCTGTTGCAAAAATAGGGGCTATTGGTGTTATAGCAGCGGCAGGGATCGGCATGCTTGAACCCGATTTTAGTACAAATTTCAAAGAAGCAAACAAAAGAGCCTTGAGAAAAGAAATAAGAAAAGCAAAAGAAATGACAAATGGTATTATCGGAGTCAATATAATGGTTGCTTCCTCGGATTTTAATGAGCTTTCACTTGTAGCTATAGAAGAAGGTGTAGATCTGATTTTTCTTGGGGCAGGTCTTCCACTAAATGATCCCAAAACATTAGTATTGGATAGATTGAGAAAAATTCCTACAAAAGTTGTTCCTATTGTATCTTCTGCAAAAGCTGCTAATATTATATTTAAATATTGGGCAAGACATTACAATCATGTGCCTGATGCTGTGGTTGTTGAGGGACCTTTAGCCGGAGGACATCTTGGTTATAAAAAGGAACAAATAAACGACCCTAATTATAAATTGGAGAAAATACTTCCAGAGGTTATTTCAGTAATAAAAACTTTTGAGCAACAATTTAATAAAAACATTCCGGTAATTGCAGCAGGAGGAATATACTCCGGAAAAAATATCTATGAATTTATTCAAATGGGTGCTGATGGCGTACAGATGGCTACCAGATTTGTAGGCACATATGAGTGCGATGCAGATGTAAAATTCAAAGAAGCATATGTAGAATGCAAAAAGGAAGATTTAATTTTAATTGATAGTCCTGTTGGCTTGCCGGGAAGAGCAATACGAAACAAATTTATAGATGATGTATCCGCAGGTATGAAGAAACCTTTTAAATGTTCCTGGCAATGTCTGAAAAGTTGCGATTTTAAAAATTCGCCATATTGTATTGCACTTGCATTAACCAATGCGAAAAAGGGAAATATGGATGAAGGCTTCGCTTTTGCAGGAGCTAACGCTTATAAAACGGATAAAATCATTTCTGTTAAAGAATTGTTTGAAACCTTACTGTTAGAGTATGAAAAGGCAGCATCTATATAAATTGCTTCGTCTAAAAAAAGGTTAGGTGACATACTATATAAGAAAATAAGGAAAATATGATGAAGATATTAAGAATTGCCTTGTGCATTGGTCAACAAAAATATCATTACCTAATATATAGGAAAATACAGATAAAATACTTGATATATTTTTTAATTGGATGGCAAAAAAAATGATACACAAGATTTTTTATAAGATCGGAAGTTTAATATTAAGGATTCTTTTCTTTTTCTATCTAAATTTTAAATACAAATTTAAGGCAAAAATTCCAAGAGGTCCAAAGGTATATGCCGTAAATCATCCAACTGAATATGATGCATTTCCCGCATTGATCATAGCGCCGGATTTTGTTCACACAATGATAAATGAGGAAATATGGGCACTCCTTATTCCCAATATAATATTCAGTTTAACCAGACAAATAAAAATAATCAGAGGTGCGGATTCACATAAAACAATAATTGAATGTCTTGAAATCCTTGACAAAAATGAAGCAATTCTTATTGCACCCGAAGGCGAAAAAATAGCCAAACAAGGAAAAGCAAGGGCTAAAAAAGGTGTAATTCGGCTTGCTCTGGAAAAGAAAGTACCGATAATTCCAATGGCTGTCTGGTTGGATGATAAAGATATTATAATCAGAAAGATCTATTATAAAAAATTAAAAAAAACGGGTTATCTGCATGGTCCGAAATTTCGCGCAAATTACGGTTGTGTCATCGGAGAACCTATATATCTTAATGAATATTATGAAAAAAAATTATCAATAGACGATTATCAAGAGCTTGCAAATATGGTAATGGAAAAGATTTACGATCTTTCAAAGGAAGCAAAAACTCTTTTTTGAAAAAAAATTCCGTTTGACAAATCTTACATTTTTATGTAAAATCAAAAAGATATAATTAAATATATTATTTCAAATAAGGAGGCATGATGATCGTAAAGGTATGTGTTCTTTTAGCGTATGTGTTGATGATTATCATTATCGGGATACTTGGATTGAAAAAGACTCATTCTTTTTCGGATTTTTTTCTCGGAGGCAGAAAAATTGGTCCGTGGATGACGGCATTCACTTATGGAACTGCATATTTTTCAGCAGTATTATTTATTGGTTTTGCAGGAAAGATCGGATGGGCTTTCGGTTATTCGGGTTTATGGATAGCATTCGGAAACGCATTTATTGGCGTTCTTGTTGTCTGGTGGCTTTTGGGTCCCAGGATTAAAAAAATGTCAATCGACTATAATATTTCAACTATGCCTGAATTTTTTGAAAAGCGATACAATAGTAAAGTATTAAAAATCTTTTCCTCCGTATCAATCTTCGTTTTTTTCATTCCTTATTCAGCAGCGGTTTTTATTGGATTAGCCTATCTATTTAAATCGAACTTTAATATAGATTATACGATGGCTCTTGTTCTTATGGGAGTTCTTACAGCTACATACCTTGTTTTAGGCGGATATAAATCAATGGCAATGGTAGATGTTATTTTTGGAATAATTATGATCGTTGGGGTTATTATCTTATTATGGAGCACTATTGTTAAAGGAAGCGGTCTTGCAAATATTACTGCGAACTTATCTTCCATAGACCCAAAACTAACAAAAGCAATTGGACCACCGGGTATATGGCCGCTTTTCTGTCTGGTTTTTCTAACCAGTGTAGCACCCTTTGCAATGCCGCAATTAGTCCAGAAATTCTATGCAATTAAAGATAAAAGATCAATCAAAATAGGAATGGTAGCTTCAACCTTCTTTGCAATTCTAATTACCGGTATAGCATATTTCACAGGAGCTACGATCAGATTTTTCTTATCACCGGAAACGGCTCCGAATGCATTCAGTAATGGAAAACCTATTTTTGATGCATTGATGCCTGAATTATTGTCCAATGTAATTCCAGGTTCATTATCGGTTTTAATGTTCCTCCTAATATTGTCAGCTTCTATGTCAACCTTAGCTGCATTGGTTTTGATCTCCAGTTCCTCTATTGCAAAAGATATCTATGCAGGTTTTATCAATAAGAACATCTCTGATAAAAATTTAACTCTGCAAATGAGATTTTTAAGTGCATTTTTTATTATCCTTTCCGTAATCTTAGCTTATTTTAGACCTGCAACTATTGTTAGTATATTAGGAATTTCATGGGGAGCAATCGGTTCTGTATTTCTTGGACCGTTTATATGGGGACTCTTTTCCAAGCGGGTGAATAAAATCGGTGCCATCTCTTCATCGGTAGTTGGATTGGCAACCTGTCTGGTTCTGTATATATTAAAAATGCCTTCACCACAGGCGGGAACGATTGGAATGATGGTATCTCTTGTCGTTAATCCGATTTTCAGTCTTTTAAAACCCAACAAGCCGGTAAATAATTAAGGATTAAAAGGGGACTAAGTCATTATGAGACTTTGCGGTAGCAAAGTCGTGATAATCTCATTTGGCTATGGGGTTAGACTGCGTTCCTTTTATCCGTCATTCAGAGGGAGCCCCGTTCTAATACGGGGTAAACTCAGCGACTGTAGAATCCGGTTTTTTCTTTCATTCTTCTTTGTCATTTCTGACCTGATTAGAAGTCTATCTTTCTCCCTTTATTCCTCTTTTGTTTTCTAATTGTCAATTGTCCATTGCCTGTCATTCCCGTACAAACGAGAATCTACAAAACTGTCAAACCATCAATCTGGCACTGTTTTCGGCACTTTTTTCTTATTACCTAATTTTTTTTACACCGCCTTCGGAATCATAATAAATCTCTTTATATTCATATTCTTCCGGATTTGGGCAAGATAGAATATAATGATCTTTTGTAATTAGTTTAAAAGTATAATCCTTTCCAGTCATTGGATCAGTTATAGCTCTCCTTAGATACCCTTCTTTTATTAAAATATGATCTTTCGCTGCTGGTGTGCTATCATTGGGATATACATCTTTATTGTCTCCTGCATACATATCAAGTGCTGTTGCAATGTTCTTTAAGTTTGATATATTTGCTGAATTCTTTTCTCTTTTCTCGTAGGCTATTATTA
>JAUXGM010000091.1 GCA_030622125.1 bacterium
CTATACCCTTAGAAGTAAAATTTGGCTTTAAATATAAAATAAAAAATAACATTTATCTTTATCCTTATCTATGTTCGGGTCCTGTTTATGAAGAAATAACGGATTTTCATAGTAATGATGGCAGGTGGGCATTGAATTTCAATTATGGAACTATTATTTCATTAAAATTAGGGGAAAAAGTTCGTGGGTTAATTGATATCGGCTTTTCTTCTCTATCAGAAGATAAAGAAAATGTAATATATTCCTTTTTATTTGGTCTTGGACTTGCTTATACTATATCAAAAGGAGATTAAATATGAAAAGAAAAAAATACTTTTTAATTATTTTGTTGCTTTTATTGTTTTTTTCTTGTGGTAAAAACCCCTTGATTCCATGTTTAAAAAAAACATTCTTATTTCCATTAAAATTGGGGAATAAATGGATTTATAAACAGGAATTTTATGATGAATTTAATGACAAATTATATATATATACAATTACAAGAGAGATTAGAGAAAAGACAGAAATTAATGGTAATGAATGTTATGCTATAATTAATATTCAACAGGATTCAAAGTACATTTTAGATGGAATAGATTATATTAATTCTGAAGGAAAAAAACTTATAGAATATGGATATGAATTTAATGAAAAAGTAGTTGATAGGAAGTTATCATTTAAATATAAGTTCAATGGTATTTACTATAATTCTATTGAAGAACTAATTTATAATATGAAACATTTAAAATCTAAAAATACAAAATCTCCTATCGTGCATAGCAAACCATGTATTATTCTTGATTACCCTTTATTTGATGGGAAAAAATGGCAATGGTGTAATATAGAGGGTGTTTTTAGTATTGATAAAAAGGTTCTTGGCACTGAAACTATTGAAATAATGGGAGAACAAATGGAGGCAGTTAAGATTGAAAATATATATACAGGCATTGACGGTATAGAATATTATGAATGGTATAACGAATTAGGAGAAATAAAAAATTATTCTATTTATAAAATTGAAATATATGATGAAAATGGAGATTATTTAGGTACTGGAAATTTTTATGACACAGTATATTTAATTGAATATGATTTAAAATAAAATAAAATTAAAAATAATTCTTGAAATAAAATTAAAAAATGGTAAAATATACATAATGAAAAATAAAAATCGGATTGTCATTATTAGTAGCCGTATAATCTCTTTTAGGAGGCAGGATATATGAAAAGGAAGAAAACTCAAAAAAAAATAAAAAAAGAAGAATGTGAATTTTTGTACATTGATATTTTTGGGCATCCTTATTGTACAAAAAATATCAAAGAAGGAATGAATTGTGAATTCTTTATTCCATCGGAAGAATATCAAGAGATGAGAAGACAACTTAAAGAACAAGGCGTATTGGATGACAAAAATAGCCATTTCAAAGTTCCCTCAACATACAGATGTGCAAAATATGATAAATACGCCGACAAAAATGGTCATCTCCCACCCAAAATGC
Source organism: bacterium (assembly GCA_030622125.1). Taxonomy (GTDB): domain Bacteria; phylum AUK180; class AUK180; order AUK180; family AUK180; genus JAUXGM01. The sequence continues at coordinate 1,479 of JAUXGM010000091.1, forward strand.
GTCCCAGACCGCCAAAGGGATTTAGTAGTATTACAGGAGAATTCTAATATAAAAAAAAGGATGCAAATATGTTCAAGCAAAATTTAAGATTCAGAATAGACGATGACGCAATGTTCACAAGATTAGATGATGAAACCATTATATATAACAATAAGACCTCCTATTATTATACATTGAATGAAGTCGGTAGTGAGATATTTAAATTGATCTCGGATGATTTGGCGTTTGGTGAAATCGTAAAAACTATTTATGATAACCACAAAACCGATATTAGTATTGATGTAGTGAAAAACGATGTATTTGAAATACTAAATGACCTCCTTTCCGAGAAAATAATTGTAAAAGTAGATGATCATTCTAAATAAAATCCTTATAAGAATAGAAATTATGATATATCTTGCCTTGATAGAAACTTTGTTTTTTTTTAATATTTCACTTAGAACTTCTGTACGCATTTTAAAGAAAATTCCTGTAATTAAATTTCACTCCAATGATGATCGCATTGTGTCATCAATAAATTGGGTTTTGTATAAAAAACTACTTGGACTGCATTTTTTCGTTGGGAACTGCATGAGATATAGTTGCTTGCTTTACTTATTCCTTAGCAAAGAATATGAAGATATTTCTTTGTCTATTGGAGTGAAAAAGGAAAATGGGAGAATAAAGGCACATTGCTGGCTCGAAAAATGCAGCAAACTTTTTTATGAACCGCACACAACAAAGGTCAATTATAAAAAATTAGGAGAATTTAGAGGATGAAGATAATTAAAGATATAAAACACATACAAAATGAAATGATTGAAAAAAGGATACCGATATCCGTGAACATTGAACTCACTCATAGATGTAATTATAATTGTATTCATTGCTTGAGAGACATTAGAACGACACCGGAACTTTCTACGGAAGAAATTGTGGATATTCTACATCAATTGAAGGAGGCGGGGACATTAGAACTTGCAATAACAGGTGGAGAGGCATTATTACGAGAAGATATATGGGAAATTCTTGATGAGGTTAAGAAGCTTAAATTTTCAACTACATTCTTTACAAATGGTTGGCTTGTAACGGAAGATGTTGCTGAACGGTTATCCAAATATAATTTGAGAAGTGTTGATATAAGCATCTATGGAATGGATCCGAAAATCCATGATAAGGTAACAACAGTTCACGGTTCATTCAATAAATTAATGGAAACAATTGATCTTTTACAAAAATATAATGTTCCGATAAGGTTGAAAATGCTGCTTTTCAATTTCAATGTTGATGAATTACCAAAGGTTTACGAGTTTGCAATGCAAAAAAAGTTACCATTTTCATTTGATGAATTGATTTTCATTGCAGATTCCGGTTCGGCACATCCTCTAATGTATACTGTTTATGGAGGACAGATAAAATTCATAGAAAAATACCGTCTGAAGCTATCTTCAAGAGAAAGGATTTGGGTGGATTACAGTGTTGAAAAAAGATCGGGAGCAAGAATAATGTGCACCGCCGGAAGAACAACTGCCGCTATAACGCCAGATGGTTATTTGCTGCCTTGTATCGTTTGGAGAACCCAAATCGGTAATCTTAAAAAAACACAATTCAAGGTATTATGGAAAAACTCAAAAAAAATCAGAAAAATACTTGACATTAGTGATGAAAATTTTGTAAAATGTTTTACATGCAGATTAAAGGCTAATTGTCGGGTCTGTCCCGGAATGAATGAAACGGAATATAAAAATCCTTTCGTTCCAAGTCCACAGAAATGCAGGTTGACCGAAATTAAAACGGAGGTGCTTGATGAGTACAAACAGATATAGCAAACCGATACTTGTAAAATATGAAAAAGTGCGGGATGTTACTACCGCAAGTGTTATGGCGGAAGGAACTGCTAATGCAGCAGATTGCACACTGACAAGATGTACAAGTGAACCGCCAACAATAAAAGGCTAAAAGAATAATTGAATAAATTAACCATTTTAAATACTACTTTACAACAACTTCAAGAAAAAGTAGTGTTAAATTTTTTTTTAAAAAACCGTTTTCATTTTTAAATTTATCATTATATACAAACTCCCCCGACATTATAAAGGTATTAAAGAATTATTCCCCTGTTCAGGAATTTTCTAATAAATTAAATTTCAAGTTTTTTTTTTATGATACAAAGGGATTTTCTCTCGGATATACAATTAATCTTTCAGGTGAAGATAAAATTCATAGTGAAGCACTGTTTGATATTTACTTGTATAATGATCTCTATTTTATTTTTCTGAATAAAAATTTTTATATTAAGATAGATATTGAAAATAAAGAGGTCTCAATCTTTGGCAATGTGAATAAAAATTGGAACAAAAATTATCTGCAACAGTTTGTATTTACACCTATCATAGAAATACTTATGCGTTTAAACGGTTTTTTTTCGCTTCATGCAGGTGGAGTTTCAAAAGGCAAAGATTGTTTACTAATACTCGGCAACAGTGGCGTAGGAAAGACCCTTAATACCTTAATGTTTTTGAAAAATGGATATAAATTTATGGGAGATGATACGATATTTCTTGATAATTCATTAAATGTGTATCCATTTTTAAAACCGATACATCTTACAAAAAATTCTTTTAGATATTTGAATAATTTAAAATCCGTGAATATTCCGAAGATAGACAAAGAAACATATTTTGTAGAAGATCTTTTATATAAAAAACAATATACAACACGATCAAAAAAAATAAAAGGGGTCTATTTTTTAGATAGTAAAAGGGATAAAAATTATATAAAGAAAATAAAAAAAAGCGATTGCTTTAAAAGAATACTTTCATATTCACTTGTACCGATATCAAAAAAGAGTAATTTGGAACAGATGAAGATCATTGAAGAACTCGCAAAAATACCTACCCATCAAGTTGGATTAAAAAACGGGGAGTTTTTAAAAGATGTCATTTAATAAAAATTTTTTTATTACTATTTCTTTCTTGTTCATATCAATAATCATATTAAACTTTCAGGTTCATTTTACTGGGAATCTCATTTTAATTTTTATTATATACATTTTTGTGTTCGGTTTGCCGAGTGCGTTTGTATTTAAAGATGCAACGGATTATTATCTAATCACCGCACTTTCCATTTTGCCTTTTATATTCTGGTTCAAAACACATAATCCATATATAATAAAGACACCGATATTTTATATTTTTATGACATTAGCACTAATTTCATTTATTAGAACGAAGAAAAAATTGATGTTCAATTTTTTTGATATCATTGTTTTTAGCGGACTTATCTTTATGTTCATATATTCATCTATCGGTAAGTATTATAATGCAAGATTTTCGGAACTTTCCATTCAATTAAATAGTTTTTTTCTGGTTTATTTGTTGGTTCGATTTTCCAAAAGTAAGACAAAAATAGCAAATTTTTTGATCTATATCGGAACCATTATATCACTATACGGCATAATTCAATGGATGGGACAGGATCCTTTTGTTCCAGGCGAACGATTTAGTATCCCCTTCAAATCAAGAATAATAGGAACGCTTGGAAATCCCAATTTTTTTTCCGGCTACCTTATCGGCATTTTTTCTCTGACTTTTTATCTATTTTTACAGAATAAAAAAAAACTATTCCTTTTTGCTTCTATAATTCAGTTCATTGCACTTTTAGCAACGGGAACTCGAGGAGTTTTTATTGCATTTCTCTTTTCTCTTTTATTACTCGTCATTTACAACAAAAATATTAAAAAGTTTATCATACCAATTCTATTATTTATTGCATTGCTTTTTATTGTTCCATCAATGCGACAAAGGATGATCACTGCTCCATCACAAATATTGAATAAAAAAGGTTCTCTCGGGCAAAGGGAATTGATGTGGAAGACAGCCTTATCAATGATAAAAAACCGCCCATTAGGAATTGGGTTAGCCGGATACAGATTATTTTATCCTGATTACCAGGGCAGGAATTTAGATGATCCTGCTTTTTTAATTCTTTCAACACATGCCAGACATCCGCACAACCAATGTTTGGAATGGGCTACTGCCGGTTCTATCTTTCTCTTTTTTTGGTATATATTTTTAGGTATTTTTGTAATAATGATTTTTTCAAAAATAAAGGATAAAAGCTATTATGCTGCCTTTGCTTTTTCATTTATTGTAATCTTTATACACAATTTGATATCAGTGGTTATCAACTATGAACCACCACTTTCAAATCTTGGGTTTATGTTGGCAGGAATTTCATTTATACTGGGAAAAGAAAAATTCAAGATCAGCAAGAATTTTCTCCTGATCCCATTGATTCTTAATATTATATTTATTCCAATGTGGTGGAAGAAAGTTATCGGTAGCTATTATTTCGCTCAGGGCGTCGGTTATATCAATCTTTATCAAGAAAGACAGGATCCGAATTTCTTAAAAGATGCAAATAAAAAATTAAAACAAAGTTCACGGTATGATAATCGCTTCGTTAATACATGGTATAGAATAGGCAACAGCTATACCCTTCTTGCAAAAAAAGCCGGTGAAGAGAAAGAAAGGATAAAATATCTTGAAAAAGCAGTTAAGTATCTTAAAAAAGCAGATTCTCTTAAACCTTCCTATTATGAAATAAGATACAACATTGGACTTGCATTGATAAATTTGAGAAGATACGATGAAGCCGACAGATATTTAAAAAGTGCAATGGAAATAGAGCCGTATAAATTAAATATAATAAGGCAATGGTGCGAACTTTTTATAGGCAAAAATCGAGATCTGTCAAATAAAAAAAACCTTTCGGAAATAGAAAAAAGATTAAATTATCTTAGAAAAAGTATTGAATTACAGGAAAAGTCTTTAAACTATTTGAGTGGAGGCAAGAAGGATATTTCAAATAGTGAAATTTTGACATCAAAATTATATTTGTCCAAGCAATTGGGATTTATTAACTATAAAACTGAAAATTACAAAAACGCAGCAGATTATTTTTTAAAAGGGTATAATATTGCAAAGTCGGTAAAAAAGGAAAATGAGATAAAATTATTTCTAAATAATCTTCTTGCGATTGCAAGGAGGCAAAAAGATATTTCACTGGAAAAGAAATATTTGGATTTGCTTATGAACCATTTCCCACATTCTGCTGAGGTTTATTTAGAAAAAGCAATTTATAGTATTAAATATGGTAATCAAAAACTCGGAATTGATATGATCAACAAACTTTTAGAAAGAGCAAAAGAAGAGAAAGTAAAAAACAGAATCTATACCCGTATATTAAAAAATGGAGACCTCTCTATCTTTAAAAATCTAAATTGTTCTTCAAAGATAAAAACTCTTGCAAAATATATTGAAGTCAACGGTGTAAACAAAAATGATCTGAATAAAAAATTCCCAACTCTAAAGGAGATCATAAATGGATTATGACAAGGCAATAGAAAATACAGCAAAATTACTTGAAGTTATTGATGAATTGCTTGGGAAAAACGGTTGTCCCTGGGATAGAAAGCAGACAACGAATTCATTGACAAAAGATATTATAGAAGAGACTTATGAACTTGTTGATGCTATTGAGAGAAAAAATATTGAGAGCATTACGGAGGAATTAGGCGATCTCTTTTTTTTAATTCTTTTTGTCGGACATCTTGTAGAAAAGGAATATGATGCTGAATTTCATACATCCGTTAAAGGTGTAATCGATAAATTAGTAAGACGTCACCCACATGTTTTTAGCGGATTAAAAATAAAAGATGAAAATGAAATTTTAGTAAACTGGGAAAAAATAAAAAAAACGGAAAAACCCAGGAAAAAGATATTGGAAGGTATTCCGCTTCATCTTCCCGCACTTTTAAAAGCGTATCGGATACAGGAAAAACTGGAACGATTTCAAGAAAAAAAGGAAGAACTTGTTCCAAGAGAAAAAATTCAGGAACTTTCTCAAAAATTAGAACACATATTTACTGTGAAAAATAAAGAAATAGCGGAAAAGAAATATGGAGAATTTCTTTTTGAATTAGTTAATGCAGCACGAAGATCCGGTATTGAAAGTGAAAAAGCATTACAAAATGAAAACGAACTTCATTTGAAAAAAGAATGAAATTTATATATAATACAATTTTGGAGGTATAATGAAGGTTCTAATAACAGGGATCACAGGATTTGCGGGAAGCCACCTTGCAGATTACATATTGAAAGAGCACCCCGAAGCAGAAATATACGGATTTAAAAGATGGAGATCAAGGGATGAAAACATTCTTCATTTATTAAATAAGGTAAAATTTTATGATGTTGATGTAAAAGATTTTACAGCAGTAAATAGGTTTATTCAGGAGATCAAGCCAAATAAGATTTTCCATCTTGCAGCACAAAGTTTTGTTCCGACTTCATGGAAATCACCGGCTGAAACACTTACAACCAACATTATTGGCGAACTCAATCTCTTTGAAGCGATAAGACAACATAATTTGATAAAGGATACAAGGATACAGCTTGCCTGTTCATCCGAGGAATATGGAATGGTATATGATAATGAACTTCCAATAAAGGAAACAAACCCATTAAGACCGCTTTCACCGTATGCCGTCTCTAAGATTGGTCAGGATTATCTTGGATACCAATATTACAAGAGTTATGGCATTCAAGCGGTACGAACAAGAACATTCAACCATTCCGGTCCGCGCCGCGGAGATGTTTTCGTTATATCTACTTTTTCAAAGCAGATCGCAATGATAGAGAATGATATTCAAAAACCTATTATTTATGTCGGAAATCTTGATGCAAAAAGGGATTTTACGGATGTAAGGGATGTTGTAAGAGCATACTGGATCGCACTTGAAAAATGTGATTCGGGGGAAGAATATAATATTGCAACAGGTGTTGCTCACACAATAAAAGAGGTATTGGATATACTGCTTTCATACTCAAATAAAAAGATAAAAATTGA
>JAUXGM010000025.1 GCA_030622125.1 bacterium
AGAGGGCTTTGTTTACATACTGCATCTGATCGGGTCTGCCCCGTGCGAGTTCGATGTAATCCTTCCAGGCATACATTGCCTTATCCGAATGGGTGTTGTGCAATACCAATGCCCTATTGTAAAGGGCGGGCAGATTATCGGGTTGTTTACTCAATACCCATTCAATATGTTCCAGAGCATCATCATAGTGCTTTAATTTTGCGAGGACAAGTCCTAAATTGAGATGTGCCTTCACATAACCATGCTTTTGATTTATTGCTATACTGTATTCACGTATTGCAGCCTCATATTTATATCTCATATCATAGATGAGTGCGAGATTGAAATGAACCTCAGGTAATTTATTATTCATCTTTAATGCCTTTTCGTAATACTCCTTTGCAATATCAAACTGCCGTGCAAGAAAATAACGATTTCCCTTAGTAACCATTGATTCAACGGTAACGGTATTTTTGTTTATGATGTTAATGACATTCGTTGGTTCCACCTTTTCCCCTTTTTTACACCCCGCAATAATCAAAAGAACAAGTATCAATAAAACTATTCTATAATTTTTCATTAAGCTTTTTCCTTGTATAATCATTTATAAATAATTTTAGATCCCCATTGAATTCAGCAATTTCCTTGACCATAGAAGAACTGATAAATGAATATTCTGCCGATGGAACAAGATAGATCGCTTCAAATTCCTTGTGAAGTTTTCTATTGGTAAGCGACATCTGGAATTCATATTCAAAATCGGAAAGCATTCTAAGCCCACGCATTATAAGGTTTATGTTCTTGCTCTTAAGATAATCAATCAATAGTCCGGAAAAAATGTCAACCTCAACTTTACTTTCATTTGGGAAATAACTCTTGATAATATCAGCTCGTTCATCAACAGAAAAAAGTGTTTTTTTCTTTGGATTTTTCAAAACAGAGATGATCACCTTATCAAAGATTTTTAATGCTCTTAAAACAAGATCACAATGCCCTTTCGTAAATGGGTCAAAACTTCCCGGATAGATTATTATGCTTTCATTTTTCATCTCTTCTCTCCATTATAATTTTTATGTTACCATATTTTTTCTCTTTTATAATATACGAAAAATTGTATTTATTGTCAACCGATATCTCAAATATTCCTGTTGGACCGTTTAATTTTTCAAACTCCCTTATCAGTTTTTCCATCTTCTTGAATCCAAAAGGAGGATCGATATAAAAGATAACATTATTTCTGTCGAATTTCTTTAAAAGTCCGATCCCATCAGCAGTTTTTATTTGATAATGTTTTTTTGTTATATTCATTATTTTTAACCGGGATGATATATTCATTAGATTTTTTCTATCAATATCATTAAATATAACGAGGGCTGCATCCCTTGATAATGCTTCAAGTCCCATTATTCCACTGCCGGCAAAAAGATCGATAAAGGTATATCCGCTTAGGTCATTTTTAAGTGTATTAAAAACAGCCTGCCTTACCTTGCTTAATGTCGGTCTAACTCTTTTTGAACCGAATTTGATCTCTAAACCTTTGAAATTACCGCCTGTGATCTTCATAATATCTCTGAATATTTGATCTTTTCCTTATAAAATTTTTCAATTATAAGTTCAATATTTCTAAGATCCGGATGATTAAATCCGCCATATTCTCTTTTGATCTCTCCGATCATATCATGCGATAATTCCACAAGTTCTCTATCTCTGAAAACATTAAAGAGTTTAAAGGGCGGAACCCCCGATTGTGATGTTCCCATTATTTCACCGGGACCTCTCAGTTTAAAGTCCTCCCGTGAGATATCAAAGCCATCATTGTATTTTTCCATTATTTTTATTCTTGCACCCTTTTTATGTTCCGTGTATAAGAGACATTCGGAAGGCAAATTGGATCTTCCCACCCTGCCTCTTAACTGATGCAGCTGCGAAAGTCCAAATCTTTCAGCGTTCATTACTATCATTAAGGTTGCCTCTGGAACATCTATACCTACCTCAATTACAGTTGTTGAAACAAGTATTTTCACTTTTTTATTTGCAAATCTGTCCATTACACTGATCTTTTTATCACTTTTCATCTTTCCGTGTAATAGTTCGACATTCTCACTGCCGAAGACCTTTGATAATGCTTCAAATCCCTGCTCGGCACTTAATAAGTCCATCTTTTCCGTCTCTTCTATCAATGGAAAGACAACAAAGCTTTTTTCATCCTTATCAAAATGTGATCTTATCTTTTCAATCAATTTATCTTGATTATTTACGATTGATTTTGTTTTTATAAGTTTTCTTCCGGCGGGAAGTTCATTTATGACGGAAAAATCCATATCACCGTATATGGTCAAGGCAAGCGATCTTGGAATAGGAGTTGCACTCATTACCAATACATCGGGTCTAATTCCCTTTCCGATCATTTCCATTCGTTGTTCTACTCCAAATCTATGCTGCTCATCTATAACAATAAAGCCCAATTTATCAAATTTTACCTGCCCTTGAAATAAAGCATGTGTTCCTATGACGATATGTAACGAGCCATCGCTTATGGATTGATTTGTTTTTTTCTGTTCCGATTTCTTTAATTTACTGTAAAGAAGTCCCACCTTAATATCAAATTTACTTAGAAGTTTTGATATTTTAATATAATGCTGCTGGGCAAGAACTTCGGTAGGCACCATTATAGCTGCTTGATAACCATTGTAAACAGCATTGAGCATTGCTATCAAAGAAACAATCGTCTTTCCACTTCCGACATCACCTTGAAGCAGCCGATTCATCGGCGTCTTATCAGCCATATCATTTAATATCTCTTCAAGGGCGGTCTTTTGTGCAGGGGTAAGTTCAAAAGGTAAACCCTTTATAAAATTATTTAATTTTTCCTTTAATATCCGGTAGGATATACCGGGTTCCGATTTGATCTTTATTTTTCTTTTGCCCCAGTAATATTGTAGATAAAATATTTCATCAAGTATCAATCTTTTTTGATGCTCGGTGTTGAAATTTCGGACATCAGAGAAGTCTTCATCATTTTTAGGAAAATGTGTCCTTATGATCGCATACTTCTCATCAGGAATGTCAAATTTGTTTTTAATTATCTCCGGTATCGGGTCAACTATCCTATCCTTAGCAAAACCAAGACAATTATAGATGAATTTTCTCAATTTATTTTGACTTAATCCCTCCGTCAAATGGTATATCGGAACTATTCTGCTATGACTTAATGATACTTCGTTATCAGTCGCAATTTTTTCCCATTCGGGGTTGTTAAAAAAGATCCTCCCATAATTGAATTCAACCTTTCCCGAAATAATAATCTCATCATCCTCCTTTAAAACCTTGGCGATATACGCCTGATTAAAAAATATTAGAGGTATCCTACCTGTTTCATCACCTACAATGATCTCTATTCTCATTGGACCATGATAACTTTTACGGCTCATAACATCAATTACAGTTGCTTTGATCGTATGAAAGCCAAGATTCAATTGCCCGATACTTACTATCTTTCTTCTGTCCTCGTAATCCCTTGGAAAATGTGTCAAAAGCTCGAATATATCTTTAATTCCTTTCTTTGCTAATAATTTTTTATTATACGGACCGATTCCCTTTACATATTGGAGGTCAAAATTTTCCAAATCTCCGGATAAAAGGAACATTACATCAAATTATCCTCATCAAATATATCGTCATAATCCATAAAATCATCAAAATATTCGTAAATACCATTTAAAAGCATATTATTTCCCGTGTAAATAGGAAGTTTATTGTCAAGTGCAATTATAATTCCATCGAGTATCTCTATATTTTCCTTCTTTTTATCTATATTTTCAAGCTCTCCGGAATCTTTGTTCTTTATGAATAATGATCTGAAATTTTTAAAATATTTTTCCTTTTTTAATTGAAAATAGATATCATTTCTATCATAATTATTCCCAATGATAGATCGTATTATCTTGATCTGACCCAATGATATCTGCAGCGGTGTAAGTATTTTTTTATTTGATTCGCTTCTTAATATCAGAAAATACCTTCCGTTTTCTGTTGTTATAATATCCGAGTATTTTAATTTTTTATATTTTTTCCGATCCATGATCTTACCTCTTTATCCTTACTGTTTTTTAATAAAAGATCAATAACCTTATCATCATCCTTGATATTTCCCTTAGATATATCTACCAATATACCCTGAAAATAGATAAGTGTCAATATATTATCATTTAATTTTGCAGCTTTTTTAAAACTCTCAACTGCAAGATCAATCTTTTTTTGATTTAATTGCATAAGCCCGATATAAAATAACTTCCGATGATCCTTATTGCCGATATTCATACCATTAAATATTGTATTTGCTTCATCAAATTCCCCTGCTTTTATAAGAAAAATAGCGAAATTCAGATCACTATCATAACTTGAAGGTATGGATTTATATATCTCTAATGCTTTATCTCTGTTTCCGAATACATAATGATCGATATTTGCTTTATAAAGTCCGTCGGCACTATTTCTAAGCTGATAATTCCCCCATTGGTAAAATAACCTTTCAATCGTGTAATCAAGCTCCAAACCTTTTTGAATGGTGTATCTGAACATCTCAAAATTTCCCATGTTAAATTCCGATATTCCTTTTTTGAATAATTTAAAGCCGGCGGGTTTAAAATTAAACATATCAAGGTTATTCCCTATCTCTGAAAGAGAAAGCAGATTGAAATACTTCCATTTCGCTTTTTCCATTTTTCCAAGTGCAAACGATTGAAAATACTGGCTTTTGGCATCATCGTATCTTTTTAGACTCTCATAAGTAATCCCTAAATTATAATGAACGAGAAAATCTTTATCATTATAAGAAAGACAGTATTTCAGGTATTTTTCCGCTTCCTTGAATTTATTTTTCTTCATCAAAAGATTGGAATAAAGGTTATTGAGATTGAATATTCCCTCTTCATTGATATAACCGGGAAGTATCTTTAATCCAAGTTCTGCTTCCGAGAGTGCTTTATCAATGCCGAACAATTCTTTTATTGTTCGCACATATCTAAAAAACGCCTGTCCATCTTTGTAGGAAGGATTCGTATGAACTATGCTTTCAAAATAAGGCAGTGCCTTCTGAAAATTTCCTGAGTTGAAGGAAGCCATTGCTCCTAAATAAGATCTTACAAGTTCATCGGAATCCCTTTGTTCGATGATCTCCTTGAATGCCTTCTTTGCTTTTTCGTATTTTTGCATTTTAAAGTAGCACTCTCCTATCATATAGTGAGCAGAATCTATTCGCAGCGGCACATCTTTTATTGATCTTTCAAAATACTTTATTGCTTTTTCATATTTATGAGCGTTGTAATATTCTATTGCCCTATTCCAATTATCTACCTTTTTACAGGAAGCAAAGAGAATTAAAATTCCAATTACTATGAATAATATCTTATTTTTCATTTAAAACATCTCCTAATTTTTCTATAACCGCTTCAACCCCGGATGGATTGCCGCCTCCGCATTGAATAAACTCATTTCTTCCGCCGCCGCCGCCTTTGATGGTTCCAAAAAACGGTCTCATAAATGCAGCAGCATCGAGATCTACATTGCTGCCTCTACTTATAGCAAGAACAAGCTTTTCATCCCTTACCTGATATGCTAAAATAACCTTATCGGGAAATTTGATACGCATCTCATCCATTACATCCTTTGTATAATTAAAATTCAGATAGAGCGGAATCCTTACAATACATAATATCTTATTGGAAATATTACCTTTAATAAAGAATTCAAGTGCTGCTTTTTCAATGGTATTTTTCTCTTTTATCATAGTCATGTAATTTTCCTGAAGTTTTTCCACCTCTTTCTGCGGGTCGGATGTTTTTAATTGAAAAGCAATCGCCTTATACCTTTGATAATTTTCGTTCATAAAGGCAATATATCTTTCCCCACCTACCGCTTCAATTCTTCTTACCCCTGCTGCTACTGCAATTTCACCGGTTATCTTAAAGCCCCTTGCGATTAGTGTATTATGCAGATGTGTTCCACCGCAAAGTTCCAATGACGCATCCTCCACCTCTACGAGACGAACATTTTCACCGTATTTTGCTTCAAAAAGTGCCGTTGCACCTCTTTTCACCGCTTCATTCAAGGTGGTTTCGGTTATAAGCACATTCAATCCCTTTGCAATATTGTTATTTACGATATCTTCTATTTTTTTTATCTCATTATCGGTAACCTTTTTAAAATGGCTAAAATCAAATCTCAATATATCCTCACTCACATAAGATCCCGCCTGATGACAATGTTCGCCCAATACCTCTCTTATTGCAGCCTGTAACAGATGGGTAAGCGTATGATGAACTGCGATATTTTTTCTTCTGTTCGGATCAACTTCCGAATCGATCTTCTCATTTTTCAGAAAACTCCCCTCTTTAACTATTCCAATATGAAGGTAGATACCATTTTCCTTTTTGGTATCTTCAACAGTGAAGAGAGAACTATTTTTAATTATTTTTCCTCTATCTCCGACTTGTCCACCTGATTCGGCATAAAACGGGCTTTTATCAAGAATGATCGTTCCTCTTTGCCCTTTCTCAAGTTTATCTATTTTTTCAAATCTTTCATTGAGTATTAAAAGAATATTTCCATCGGATCTAAGTTCATCAGATCCGATAAATTCTGTTTTCGGTATCTCTTTAACTACCGAAAGGTCGATCCGCTTTTGTTTCTTGCGTGCCCTTTCCCTTTGCTCTGCCATTCGGATATTAAAACCGTCCAGATCAAGTTTTAATTTATCATCAAGAGCAAATGCCTTGATAAGATCAATGGGAAACCCCAGTGTATCATAGAGTTCAAAGAGAGCATTCCCATCTATGATATCCCCGTTGTTTTTCTTTATCTCATCAACGATCTTATTGTATTTACCGTATCCGATCTTTAGAAGTTCTTTAAACCTCCTTTCTTCCTCGTATATAACCCTTTCAATGAGCTCCTTCTTTTCATTGATAATAGGATATGCGTCTCCCAATAAACTGTTCACCGTTCCAACAAGTTTATAAAGAAAGAATTCCTCAATAGAGAGTTTTTTCAGGTTGATCGCCGCTCTTCTTAATAATTTTCGGACAACATATCCCCTGCCTACATTTGATGGAGTTATGTTATCCCCGATAAGAAAGGTCAATGCTCTTATATGATCTGCAACTATTCTAAAAGACGGTCTTAGCTCGGGATTTTCATCATATTTAAAACCCGATTTAAGTTCTAATTCCTTAATTATAGGAAAAAAGAGATCCGTTTCAAAATTCGTTTGCGTTCCCTGCACCACCCTTGCGATCCTTTCAAGTCCCAGACCGGTGTCAACATTCTTCTTTGGAAGGGGGTCAAGTTTACCATCTGAATTTTTATAATACTGGGTAAAAACGATATTACCGAGTTCAAGATAATTATATGAATCATTAAGTTCTTCTACCGTGGGATTTGTATTGCCGATCAGATCGTATATTATCTCCGTTGACGGACCGCAAGGACCTGTTTCTCCCATCTCCCAGAAGTTGCTTTTATCCATTTTATATATTCTTTTTTCATCTATTCCAATCTTATCCCGCCATATCTTCAATGATTCTTCATCATCCTTGTAAACGGTGATAAACAGCCTCTCTTTCGGAATACCGAGTAATGTATGAAAATAACGCCATCCAAGTTCAATTGCATGTTCTTTAAAGTAATCACCAAAAGAAAAATATCCCAACATCTCAAAAAAGGTATGATGATGCGGTGAAAATCCAACCGTCTCAAAATCATTATGCTTTCCTGAAACCCTCATACACTTCTGAACACTTCCCAACCTTGTATCAAACGGGGTTTGATCTCCTGAAAAATAAGCTGCAAATTGGTTCATACCCGCATTTGTAAAAAGCAATCCAAGTTCCTTCGGCGGTATAAGTGAAGCGGACGGTATTATCTTATGCCCATCTTCCTTTAACATATCTATAAATATTTGCCGTATCTCTTTCGTTGATCTCATAAAATCTCCACAATATATTTATTATATCAAAATAATGCTTCTCATTCAAATTTTTTTTTGTTTTTATTCCTCATTTTCTTTTTCATTTTCCATTCTTCATTTATTATTGTCATTCAGAGCCCCTTGTGGGCGTGGAATCCAGCATTTTCTTTCATTCTTCACTCTTCACTTATTATCTGTCATTATGAGGATTTTGAAAAAATCCGTAATAATCTCATTTTTTGAAGTTTACCCCGTATTTCAATACGAGGCAGGAATGACAAGCCGTAGGGGCACGGCATGCCGTGCCTTTACTGTCATTATCGGGCTTGACCCGATAATCCATCTTTAGACAAAATCCGAGACACATCTCAACTTTCTTGGGACGCACCTGAACATCCGAGGTATGTCCCGCTTGTTTTCTGAGTTTGTATTTGTCTTTTTTTCATTGTCAATTGTCCATTGTCCATTGTCAATTGTATTCGGTAATGTCCCTCTTTTATTGGGATACGGAATTTAATATTGTTTTTAACTAACCTCCAACCTCTAACATCTGTATTTTTCCTTGAACCTTCCTATGGCGGAGAGGCAGGGATTTGAACCCTGGGTACCTCTCGGTACATACGCTTTCCAAGCGTACACCTTAAGCCGCTCGGTCACCTCTCCACAAAAGATTACAAATATTATACTGAAAAATCAATAAAAGTCAAGAAGTCGGGCGATATATTTCGTCTATTATACCGCAGATCGTAATATCAGACGGCGGTCTATTGCCGGTTAACATATCAACGGCTTCCTTCCCTTTAACAAGCAAAACCGTTTCACCGGCACCGGCACCCATCTTATCAACAGCAATTTGATAATCACCACTTTCACTTCCATCTGCGTTTAACATCTTAATTATTATCAATTTCTTTCCTATTAATCCGGGTTCACATCTTGAAAGTGTGACTGAACCGATTGCTTTTCCTATGTTCATCTCTCCACTATCCTAACACCGAGATCAAATGCTATTTCTTTGGCAAGTTCCGTTATAATCGCAGCTTTTTCATAATAAACGACCTTTTCATTGCTTCTGGAAGCCAACCTTATATCATCACCGGTTATTAACCGTTTTGGCGGAGCAGTATATTTTTCCACTTCTTTTAAATTTGCCTCTTCAAGTCCAATGATCTTATTTACACGACGCTCGTGTCTACCGCCACTGAATTTCGTTTCTAAAAATTTTTTTACCATTTCTTTTGCAAGGACATCACCCGTCTGCCCTGCTCCAAAAACAATTATATTGGCATTGTTATGTAATCTTGCACTCTCTGCCATAAATAAATTATTGCAGGTTGCTGCTCTTATTCCCTGTATCTTGTTTGCAGCTATGGCAGAACCGATCCCAATGCCATCGATTAAAATACCATAAGGAAAGTTTCCCTTTGCAATCTCGAACCCAACTATTGCAGCAATGTCAGGGTAATCAACACTGTCGGGTGTGTAGGTTCCAAAATCCCTGACCTCATATTCTAACGATTCAAGATAGGTTATAAGTTTTTTCTTTAACTCAAAACCGCCATGATCACTACCTATTGCTATTCTCATAATTCATTCCTATAATAAACTTCTTTTAATCTCTTCAGTCGGAGCCGGAATAATCTTGTATTGAACAAGATTGGTATTTCCCTTTAAAAAATCAACTGCTGTCATAACAGATGATTTAACTGCTCCAATCTCACCTGTTAATATAAAATACGCCTTGCCGCCCAATGCTTTTCCAAGACGCATATCAACAAGTTTTACCTGTGATTCCTTGCATGCAAGGTCTGCTGCTTCCACACATTTAATAATGGAATAACTCTCAACAATTCCGAGCGCATCCATTTCCGAAAGTGTAACATTCGGAACTCCAATAAGCCCATTTAATACCATATCATGAATATTTGGAATAATTGAATACTCCAAAACAAAATCCTTGCCAAGAGTAAAACCGTTTTGAACTGCTTCCTTTACTGCCTGAGTATCACCTGAAACGATAACAATATGCTTTCCCGGACAGACAGGATAATTATCAAGCAATTTAACATTACCGCCTTTGACCATTTGATCCGCGCAACCTATTCCATCGGCGATACTGTTAAATTCTACCAATGCTATTGCTTTGTTGTTCATTCAAAAGCTCCGGTAGAGGTTAGAGGCTGGAGGTTAGAGGTTAGTGAAGACATAATTAACTCCTATTATTTTTCTTATTTTTTAATGAGTTCCGTAATCCAGATAGCATCTTTATAATTTCAGTTAAATTTTTATTTAATTCCTCATAGCACTCATCTTTAATATATTTTAATTCTTTTGAAACAAATAATTGGTACTTAAGTTCAGCAGCAGAACTCTTTGAAATGCTTATAAAACGCACAAAATCCTTAGTGCTTTCTCTGTAATTTCCTTCCAATAAATTTGAGCCAATTGAAATTACTGCTCTTCTCATTTGAGAAACAATTCCATATAGTTCCTCTTTTGGAAAATGTTTTGTTATCTTATAAACACTTAGTACCATTTCATTTATTTTATTGTAAACATCTAAATCTTCAACACTCATTGCTAATCTCCTTCTTTATTTTGTTTCTTTTCTTTTCACTATCCTCTAACCTTTCACTTTCTCTTTTTTTTCTCTTCATTGTCAATTGTCCATTGTTCATTGTCCATTGTTTTATTGCCTCTAACCTCTTCTTCTGCGATTTCTATTTTCTTTACTTTTTTTCTCTTCACTATCCTCTAACCTCCAACCTCTAACCTCTTTTTATTATCTCAACAAAATTTTCACCAACTTCCGCAACCGCTCCGTCAATTGAGCTATGGTAATCTACACCAAGTTCATCTTCCTTTGAAATTGCTATAATATCACCCTTTTTAACTTTATCATCTTTTTTAACAATGATACTTGACGGTTTGCCTATGTGTTGATCGGTATATATTCGAACAAGATCAATATTCATACCGAATTCTTTATATTCCGGATGATGATCAAATTTTTTTATATCAAGGTGGTCCATCAATCTATCCGAATTGATCTCTCTAAGATCATAATACGATCTTGTAGCTTCGGGATTATTATGATAATGTTCATTTTTGATTTCCTTTTCCGTCATAGTTTTCTTAAATATCTGAGCGACCAATCGCGGTGATATATCCATCGGACAAGCAAAAAGTTCGCATACACCGCATTCGGAACATAGAAATGCCATCTCATTCGGAGTAAGTTTGGAAAGAGCGAGATTCCGCATCCATTTATGCGGCTCAATCCCATGCCCATTTAAATAACGGGGGCAAAGATCGGTACATCTACGGCATTGGATACAGGCAGATCTTGCTATCTTAATAATAGCATTTATATCACGATTTCTCTGCCTTATTACCTTTTCGTATTTAGAAAGAATAATTATTCCCGATGTTGTTTTTTTTACAAAACCGGTTGGTTCTACAAATTTTCCCATCATTGGACCGCCGTCAATGATCACTGCATCCGCAAGTGGAATATTAGGTGATGCAATGTCAAGAAGATATGCAACCGGTGTCCCGATAGGAACTTTTGTGATGTAGGGATATTTTACATCTCCTGTTACAGTCAAAAACCTTGTTATGTTCTTTTCATTATATCTTACCATTCTGCCAAGATGATACATTGTTTCGACATTTTGAACTATTATGCCAACATTTAAGGGAATACCCGCCTCCGGTATGATCTTTCCCGTAACCTCTCGGACAAGGATATGCTCATCACCGACAGGATAAATATTCTTAAGTGGGAAGACCTTAATATCGGAACCAATTTCATTTTTTACCGAATCAATCAATGTCCTGTATTTTCCCTTGATACAAATAAATACCTTCTTTGCTCCGGTTAGTTCCGCTGCCTTTTTGATGCCTTCCAATACATCATCAAGATGCTCTTTTAATATCGTTTTATCCGTTTCTAAAAGCGGTTCACATTCAGCACCATTTATGATCAGTGTATCGATTTTAGTGTTTAATTTGAAATAGGTGGGAAATCCGGCACCACCGGAACCGATAATTCCCGCTTTTTTTATATCAATGATCCCATTTTTGGTCATACTATCCTAAATCTATCTACCAAAGCACATCTTCTTATTCTTGTAAAAGTAACAGGGGTTGTGATACCCTCTCCTGTTGGTGTTGCGATTGTCATTGATGTAGGACCTTCACCCATATATCCAAGTCCCTGAAGCGACATTCCGTTTTTTACGAAGATCGATGCATCGCATTTTTTTGCCATATATGAAAGCCGATCAATGTTTGTAGAGTGCATAGTAAATGTATGCCTGTAATGATGTTCCGTTTCAATTGCTCTTTCTACCGCTTCTTTCCAATCGTTAACTCTTACAATCGGTAAAATCGGAAGAAGCTGCTCCACCTGAACAAGCGGATGATCCCATTTGACCTGCATAATTGCAAGGATCGTATCTTCAGAAATATCTATTCCGGCATCCTTTAATATAATATATGGTGCTTTACCAACATATTTTTTATTTATTATCGGGACCCTGTAACCGGTTCCTTCATCCTTTGCAATTATGAGTTTTGTAACCCTGTCAATATCGCTTTCCGCAATCTCATAGACCTTGTGATTCTTCATACTTGAAATGAGTTTGTCCGCAACGGAATTGACAACAAATACCTCTTTTTCTAAAACACAAACGGTATTATTATCGAATGATGAAGATGTAACTATTGCCTCTGCTGCTCTTTCAATGTCCGCTGTTTCATCTACTATACAGGGTGGATTTCCAGGACCACCGACTATTGCTTTCTTGCCGGAATGCATTGCAAGTCCAACCATAAATTCTCCACCGGTAGCCACAAGAAGATTAATATTCTTGTGATTCATTAGTTTTTCACTTGTTTTCTGTGTGGGCTCTTTTATAGAGGTCAGGAGATTTTGAGGACCGCCGACTTCTACTGCTGCTTTGTTTAAGATCTCTACTGTTTTGAGTGTTACATTCTTTGCAGCAGGATGCGGATTAAATACCATTGTATTGCCGCCTGCAAGGGCACATAGTCCGTTACTTAAAACGGTAGATGCAGGATTTGTTGATGGCGTTATTGCTCCTATAACACGATAGGGTGCTCGCTCTTCAAGAACCAATCCATGATCACCCGTATATACCCTGGGTTTAACATCTTCAATGCCGGGAGTTTTTGTTGTAACAAGACGGAGTTTATCCGCCTTGTCCGGCATTTTTCCCATACCGGTCTCATCTATCGCCATCTGTCCGAGCATATCGGCGTTTTTTAATGCAGCCTGTTTTATCGCAGTTAATATTTTATCTCTTTCTTCAAGGGATAGTTCTATGAACTCCTTCTGGGCTTTTTCTGATGCCTGGATCGCATCATCAATATTATCATAGATACCATTAGATGAAACAGAGATTTCACCGGTAAATATATTCTCTTTCTTAAATTCTTCAATCACTCTTTTAACTAATTTATCTATATCCTTTTCGTCCATCTTATACCTCTTTATCTAAATTTATTGAGTCAATAATTCCAATTATTGCTGCATCAACAGGGTTATTGCCTTGATAGGTAACAAGCCGAGCAGATGAGCCCTGAACTATCAAAACTATTTCTTTATAACCTGCCTGAACAGAGTCAAGACAGACAATTGGATTTCCGATCGGCTTATATTTTAAATCTAACGGTTGAACTATAAGAAGTTTTGTTCCTTCAAGTTTTGGTTCTTTTGCTGTACAGACTACCTTACCAATTATCTTTCCTATTAACATAATTTTTACCTCTTAAATTAAAAAAAAGGGAGAATTTCTTCTCCCCGTTCCATTTACCGATTACTTAGCAGCTTTATTTAACTTAATAGGAAAGATACCTTCAAGATTTGAATGAGGTCTTGGGATTACATGAACACTTACAAGTTCACCAACTTTTTGTGCTGCTGCTGCTCCTGCATCCGTAGCTGCTTTACATGCTGCAACATCGCCTCTGATCAATGCCGTTACATAACCACCACCGGTTTTTTCATAACCGACAAGGGTAACCTTTGCTGCTTTGACCATTGCATCTGCTGCTTCAATGCATGATATTAAACTTTTTGTTTCAATCATTCCTAATGCTTCCATTTGAAACCTCCATATTTTATTTTATTATTCTTCCTTTTTCACCGCTTTTTATTGCAAAAGCGTTGCCTTCATCAGTATCAAGATGAATGGCATCGAAAGATTCATTGCTAACACGAACTACAATATCCTTTATGATCGCACTTCTTTCTGTTTTCACCTCAACATCAATGCTGTCGCCATCCTTGATGCCGAACTTTTCAGCGGTATCGGGACAACAATGAAAATGTCTCTTTGCTGCGATAACACCTTTTTTTAATATGACAAAGCCCATTGGTCCATAGACAATACAACCCGGAGTTTCCTCAATATCACCGGACATTCTTATCACCGGTTCTATTCCCAACACATAAGAATCACTAATTGATATTTCAATTTGTGTTTCATCTCTCACGGGTCCGAGTACCCTGACCTGTGGGAATTCTCCTTTGGGTCCTATGATCCGAACGGTTTCTTCGGCAACAAATTGACCGGGTTGAGAAAGATCTCTTACCTTTCTTAATTGGTAAGCGTTCCCAAATAATGTGTAGAGATCTTCTTTTGAGAGATGTATATGTCGTGCAGAAATCTCGATCAATATTCCCTGTTTATTATATTCAAATTCATTTGCAACCTTTTTTATAAGGGACTTGATTTTCTCTTCATCGATACTCATAAACTCATTATAATAAAATTTCAACAAAAAGTCAAATTTTTCTTTTTATACTTTTTGGTATATATTTACAATCCCACATTGTAGTTCTTTGGGATTTCGATAATGTATTTGATCTTAAATAATTTCTTTTCTTTTTTATTTATCGGAAGTTCCCATTTGATTATTCCTGTTTTTTCGTTTAATTCATATCCTTCGGGTGTGATCTTAACGCCATTAACCTTGATCTTGCTATCCTGCGATACGGGTATTCTGTCGTATACAACCAACTGATATGAATTGACATTAAGATTCTCGACCTTTATACTATATTCAAAATCATACTTTTTATTTTTTACAAGCAACTTCGGCGGATAGTATTTCCTTTTTTCAAGTTTGAATTTGACCTTGAAATAGTTCACGGGACCCAGATCAAGTTTGAATTTCTCCCCCGGTAAGATCTGTCTTATACTGTAATCCCCGACAAAATTATTACCATAAAAAACAGAGATCTTTCCGGCAAGGATCGGTGCAAGACTTTTATTCACAGATTTTATTTGTGCATAAACCTTCGGTTCCATTCTCGGAACGGTCTTATATATGGTTTCCCCTTTAATATTTTGTCTCTGCAAATATATTGTTTTTTCTTCACCTGTTGTGGGAATTGTAGAAAGCATTTTTGATCTATACTCAACTGCATAGGCATTCTCTACAACCTCGGCAGGGGCACTATACATTTTATCTTCACTTTCCGCAATTGATTCCATAGCCATTTTAGGTGCTTGCTGCATTATGTTATGCTTTCTTGACCTTCCCTTTGTCTTGCTGCGCCATGTAATATTTCTGAGATAATAGGGTTGAATTATCGGTGCTTTTACGCCATACCTTGGTACCGAAGTAGAAAGTGTCAATGCGACATCTTTCCAATCCTCACCGGTCCTTTGTGAAATAACACCGTAATATTCCATACTGATACCATCTTTTTTTGAGGAAAGGTATACACGGTAAGTTGGATACCAGCTTGCTCCGTAAGTCAAATATTTTATCTTAAAATTAAAGGTCTTGGGTTCGGAAACATAGCCGGTGATAGATATACGTCTCTCCTCTTTACCACCGCCTGTGAGTTCATTTAATTTTTTTGTATAATATTGAATACTTTCTTGATAATTCTTTATCTTTTCACTATTATCATAAATCGCATTCAATGTTGCAGTATATTTGGAAAGTATAAAAGAAAGTGTCTTAGTAAGATTATCAATATTCAGGGTTGATTTGGAAAATTGTTTGGAACTATCATCTTCTACCTTTGCCTTTATTGATTCCAATGTTTTAATCTGGTTTTGAAGCGAATTATTTCTATTATTGAGATATTTTACCTTTTTTTGCAGTTCTCTTATCTTTTGTTTGATATCTTTTATCTTTAAATTTGATTCTACCTTCAAATGAATTGTTTTGTATGCAATATTATAGAGTTTTATTCCGTTCTCTTGGACATCAACATTTATGGAATTTCTATCGATAGAGGTTGGCAAATTAGGAATATAGATCTCAAACCTACCTTTTGCAAGTGTTATTGTTCCTTCTCTGTTTACCATTGCCCGATCGTTATAAACGGTAACTCCTTTTATCTTCGCCGAAAGTTTTTTTTCACAAAACGGCATAGCAGCTAAAAAGACCAACAAAAAAATGATCAGTAGTTTTTTCATCTCTACCTCCAGTGGTAAAGTATATAATTTTTTTATATTTTTGTCAATAGAGATTCCGTCTCTAACGGGGCATGCTTCTCACAGTGGTTACAAGAAAGAGTGATGCAATAAGAGAGAAGCCGGCACCGGTTAAAAATGCTACATGTGGAGAAAATTTTACCCACAAGAAACCAAAAAGAAGTGAAGAGGGTAATTTCCCTATCCCTATTGAAAAATTATACGCCCCAAATGCTTTTCCATAAATATTTTTAGAAGCAAGATCGGAAACAAATGCCTTTTGAACGCCTTCCGTTAAAGCATAGTAAAGTCCATAAAGTGCAAATACAAACCAGATCGTAATTGAGGTGTGATTTAATGAAAAAAGGATGTAGGAAACAGCATATATAAGCCAACCGACAACCAGTATTTTCTTTCTTCCAAGCCTATCGGAAATAATACCGGCAAGAGGTGCAACAGATATCTTGAACAGATGGAAAAATGACCACAAAATTGGGATAAGAGCAATGGAAAGTTTTGATGATTTTGCTTTTAAAAGCAAAAATGCATCGGAAGAATTACCAAGAGTAAAGATAATTAAAGAAACAATGAAAAATATTAACGGTTTCGGCAATTTTTCATCGGTTTTATCTATTTCTTTTATATGTGGGATCCTTGCAACCTTTTTTTCCTTAACAGCAAATATAAAGATCAAAACCGCAATAATTCCGGGAATAATAGAAAGAAAAAAGACGGTGGAAATACTCTTGATATTATTATTATTTAAAAGCAGGATCGCAGATGCCAATATCGGACCGATCAAAGCACCTAAATTATCCATTGAACGATGAAAACTATATGCAAAGCCCTGATTTTTTGAATCGGTAGAGCTTGCTATTAAAGCATCTCTCGGAGCAGTTCTTATTCCCTTTCCTACTCTATCAATTGCCCTGAATATAAAGATACCGCCCCAACCTTTTGCCAGTCCGATCAATGGACGGACCAAATTTGATATTGTATATCCTATGACGGCAAATTTCTTCTTTTCCTTTCTTTTATCTGAAATAACACCAAAAAAATATTTTAAGACGGAAGCCATCGATTCCGCAACACCTTCTATTATCCCAAGAAATGCTGCCGCAGAAACCCCTGTTAATGAAGAAAGAAAGATCGGCAAAAGTGGATAGATCATTTCTGATGCAATATCATTGAACAGGCTTACAAAAGACATTGAAAGAACATTTTTACTGATCTTTTTTCTATACTTCCTCTTTAACATATTTAATTTTAGCACTTTTTTGTAATTTTTTCAATATAGTTTTTTGTTACTGTGGTTCAGCCAAAAGAAAAACATTCCCCGTGTCATTATGAGTACCTTGCTGAAGAATCTATACTATTTCACCGCAGAGCCGCAAAGAACGCAAAGAAAGAAAAATCCAGAATTTAAGTAAGAATATTAACCACAGATTAGACGGATTAAACGGATAAAAACAATAATTTTTTTTATTAAAAGTAAAAATTGTTTAATGTAGAAGATTGAAATTCTCATCTTCTACCTCTTAATTTATTTACCTTTTTAAAGATGAAACTTATTTCATCTTTTACCTCAATCTTTCTGATTGAGGAATAAAAAATTTATTGAAAATTTAGAAATCTTTGAAATTCGTATAATCCGTTAAATCCGTGGTTAAAAAAATCTTGTTTTATAAAAAGCTAATCTTTATTGTAATTCGGTGCCTCATTTGTTATTTGTACATCATGCGGATGACTTTCCTTTAATCCGGCATTTGTGATTCTGATAAATTTACTATTCTTTTGTAAATCACTGATAGTCGGTGTTCCACAGTATCCCATTCCGGATCTTAATCCACCGATCATTTGAAATATAACATCCTCTACCAATCCTTTGTATGCCACTCTTCCCTCAATTCCTTCCGGAACAAGTTTATTGGTATCCTCTTGAAAATAACGATCACTGCTCCCCTGTCTCATAGCGGAAAGCGATCCCATTCCACGATAGACCTTGTATTTTCTACCCTTATAGATCTCTGTCTTTCCAGGACTTTCTTCACAACCGGCAAAGATACTTCCAAGCATACAAACATTCGCTCCGGTAGCAATTGCTTTTACGATATCTCCCGAGTATTTTATACCGCCATCGGCTATAACCGGAATGTTATATTTTGCCGCTTCCTTACTGCAATCTAATATTGCCGTGATCTGTGGAACTCCAACCCCGGCTATTATTCTTGTAGTGCAGATAGAACCCGGACCGATGCCGACCTTAATAGCGTCTGCTCCGGCTTTGATCAGGTCACTTGTTGCTTCTCCAGTTGCAACATTTCCTGCAATCAGTTGTAGTAACGGATATTTTTTCTTTATTTTTCTTACCATTTTTATTACAAGATCAGAATGCCCATGTGCAGTATCCACAATGATCACATCTACTTCTTTATCAAGAAGTGCTTCCACCCTATCAATGGTATCCCTTGTAATCCCAACTGCACCGCCAACAAGGAGTCGTCCATTATTATCCTTTGCTGCATTGGGATATTTTATAACTTTTTCAATATCTTTTATTGTAATAAGTCCTTTTAAATTGTATTCTTTATCTACAAGCGGAAGCTTTTCTATCTTATATTTTTTTAATATCTCTTTTGCTTCTTCAAGTGTAGTTCCTTCCGCTGATGTAATTATATTTTTGCTTGTCATAACCTCTTTGATCTTCTTATTAAAATTTGTTTCAAATCTCAAATCTCTGTTTGTGATTATTCCTACGAGCTTTCCTTTTACAGTAATTGGGACTCCCGATATGTGATATTTACTCATCAATTTGTTTGCCTGTGAGATCAAATCGGTAGGAGATAATGTAAAGGGATCATTTATGACACCGTTTTCAGACCGTTTCACGCGATCAACCTCATCCGCCTGACTTTCAATGGACATATTTTTATGAATTATTCCAATTCCACCAAGTCGGGCAAGTGAAATAGCCATTCTTGATTCCGTTACCGTATCCATAGCAGCACTCATAATGGGAATTTGAAGCCTGATTTTTTGAGTTAATTGAGTAGATAAATCAACCTCTCTTGGGAGGACCTTTGAATGAGCCGGTACCAATAATACATCATCATAAGTTAAACCTTCTTTGAAATTATTCTTCATAGATACTCCTTATTTTCAAAAGTATAACATTTTAAAAACTTTTTTTCAATAGGTGGAAGACTTCAAAAGAAGTTGATAAGGTTAGTGAAGAATACCAGAGAATAAGGAAATACGGGAATAAGGAAATAAGTAAAACAATATCAAATTCTGTACCCCATAAAAAGAGGGACATACCTCAACTTTCTGATTTTTAAAGTTGAGGTGTGTCCCGGATTCTTCCTTAGATAACGATAGCCCACCCGAGAACAATATAAACAAGGCAATAAGGAAATAAGGGAATAAGGAAATAAGAAAAACAATATTAATCTCCGCTCCCCATTAAAAGAGGGACATACC
>JAUXGM010000064.1 GCA_030622125.1 bacterium
AAAAAATTCATCTTTCTCTTGACAAAAAAACGCCATTAGATTATTATATTGATAACTTCGTTCTTTCTAATATTTTTACCTTTAAAAAGTCCAATATGTTGAGACACCAGACAAAAACTTGACAAAATCTAATTTTTTGTTTATAATTATACAACATACCCATCACGCCTCTCAACGATGCGCAATTTGATGGGTATTTTTTTTATGAAATATAATAAGCCTGCGAAATCATTACCGAAACAAATCCAATTATTAAGAGAACGAGATTTATTAATTACTAATGAAGATTTTACAATAAATATATTAAAAAATGTGAATTATTATAGAATAAGTGCTTACTTTTCCCCTTTTCAAAAGATTAAAGATAAATTTATCCCCGACACTACTTTTGATAATATTTTTAATCTGTATAAATTTGATAGGAATTTAAGAATATTGTTTTTTGACTTTTTAGAAATTATTGAGATTTCAATTAGAACAAAAGTTGCATATTATCTTGCAAATAAATATGATAAATTCGGATATATAAGAAAAGATATATATAACCAATTTTTTAAATATGAAGAATGGTTTAGTAAACTTGAAATTAATATTAAGAAATCCCAAGAAATTTTTGTAAAACATTATAAAACAAAATATACCAAAGAAAAATATTTACCAATATGGATGATGGTTGAAATAATATCTTTTGGCAGTCTTTCAGTATTTTATAATCATTTGAAAAATGCTGATAAACAAAAAATATCAAGGGATAATTATGGAGTTGATAAAAAAATTTTATCTTCATGGTTACATTCGTTAGTATATATTAGAAATTTATGTGCACACCATAGCCGTTTATGGAATAGAATTCTTTCCATATCCCCAAAGAAACCAAAAAAAGAGGATATCTGGAAAAATTTTCCGGGAAATAAAATATTCACAATTCTTTTAATTTTTAAAAGGTTGTCCCCTGATCAAAATTACTGGAATCATTGGAAAAATAAACTTTATATTTTAATTAACAAATATAAAGAAGTAAAAATAGAATCAATGGGATTTCCTGAGAATTGGAAAAAAATATTATAAAAATTATAAATTATTCAAAAAAAAGTTGACAAAAGTATAAAAATATGATACAATCCAAATAAGTTATTTTTTTGATAACGCTTTCTTGTGTTTGAGGAACTTAGGAATTCTTCTTAGGTTTGTTAGAACACAGTGAAACAGGAGGATAAATGCAAGGAAGCAAACTTTATGTTGGAAACTTAAATTACGATGCGACTGAAGATCAGTTAAAGGAATTATTTGCAGAATTTGGAACAGTCCAAAGTGTAGTAATTATTCCGAGGAAAGGATTTGGATTTGTTGAGCTATCTTCACCCGAAGAAGCCGAGAAAGCCAAAAATGAACTTAATGAAAAAGACTTTCAGGGAAGGCCTCTTCGAATTGACGAAGCCAAACCAAAAAGGTAAATTATAATTTTCATTTTTGAAAGTTCGAGCCGGGGCAGTTTTTTTTAAAAGCTGTTCCGGCTTTTTTTTTGAAAAAATTTGTTATTTTATTTTAAATTTGATATAATAAAATATGAGTATAACATTTCAGGATTTAATATTTAAGTTGCAATTATTTTGGAAAAATCAAGGTGCAAGTGTTATACTGCCTTATGATGAGATGATGGGTGCAGGAACATTTCACCCCGGAACATTTTTTAATGCACTGAATAAAAAACCGTATTCCTGCTGTTATATTCAGCCCTGTCGCCGACCCAAGGATGGAAGATATGGTGAAAATCCCAATAGGTGGCAGCGTTATTTTCAATTTCAGGTTTTAATCCACCCTGTACCGGAAAATATTCAGGAGATATATTTTAACAGTTTAAAGGATATTGGAATTGATATTGATGCTCATGATATTAAGCTCATAGAGGACAATTGGGAATCACCGACACTTGGTGCCTATGGTGTTGGGTGGGAAGTATGGCTTGATGGTATGGAGATAACACAATATACCTATTTTCAGCAGATAGGTGGGATACAACTTGATAACACCCCTATTGAGATTACTTATGGACTTGAAAGGATCGCACTTTTCATTCAGAATAAAAAATCAATAAAAGATATTATGTGGTCAAAAGATTTAAGTTACGGTGATCTTAATCTTGATCTTGAAGTGGATGGTTCTTACTACAATTTCGAACATTCAGAACCGAATGTTTTATTTGAACTCTATAATATTTATGAAAAAGAGGCACAAAGAATGCTTGAATGCGAAAACATTTATTCGGCTTATGATAACCTTTTAAAATGTTCGCATACCTTTAACTTATTGGATGCCAGAGGAGTAATTTCTGTTTCGGAAAGAGCCGGTTACATTAAAAAAATTAGATCAATTGCATCAAAAGTTGCAAGTTTATATTTGAAAAGAGAGAATAATAATGGAAATTAAGGGTAATCTTTCGGATTTAAGTTTAGATACATTATTTAACCTTATTAAATTACAAGAACGGGTAGGGTATCTTACAATAACAAGAGACGACCAAACAGCTATCTTGTATTTTGAGAACGGTAACCTTATTGGAGCAACCTGCGGAAAAATTCAGGGAGAAGAAGTTATCTACATTATTGCAGATTGGAATTCAGGCAGCTATCAATTTTCAGATAGGTTAATGCTATCCGTTAATAACATAAATAAAAACGGACTTATGATATTCAAGGAAGGAATGAGAAAATTTTTTGTTTATTCATCGTTAAACAAGATCAATGTTTTTAAAAAGGAGGATGACAATTGAAAGAATTACTTCTTATCATTAATCCCGGATCAACATCTACAAAATGTGCGGTTTACTCCATGAAAAATAGTAAGATTGTCTTTGAAGAGGAATTGAAACATAACAGAGAGGAACTTGAAACATTCGGTAAACTTATTGATCAAACCGAATTCAGAAAAAAATTGATCCTGAATATCATTTTAAAAAACGGTTATTCAAGTAAAGATTTTGCAGCAATTGTAGGTCGCGGCGGCTTGGTGCATCCTTGTGAGGGCGGGGCATATAAAGTAAATGAAAAGATGATCGCAGAATTATCCGAGTGTAGGTATGGAACTCATGCTTCTAACCTGGGTGCGATCATTTCGAATAAAATTGGAAAGGAATGGAGCATTGATGCTTTTATTGTCGATCCTGTAACGGTAGATGAATTTAATCCGCTTGCGTATGTTTCAGGCTTCAAGGGAATAGAAAGAAAATCACGATCCCATGCTTTGAATATTAGACAAGTTGCCCGTTTGGTTGCCGATAAAATAGGTAAAAAGTTTGAGGAGATAAATTTTATCGGTATCCATATTGGTGGTGGTATTTCCGTTGTGGCAATAGAAAAAGCAAAATTTATTGATACGAATAATGCACTTTTAGGTGACGGACCTTTTTCGTCGGAGCGTGCAGGCACCCTTCCATTGGAAGGCATTATAGATATGGCATACTCAGGAAAATATACAAAAGAGCAATTAAGAAAAATATTGTCGAAAAAAGCGGGACTATTTTCATATCTTGGAACTTCGAATTTTTTAGAGATACTTGATAGAATAAAAAGTGGTGATGAAAATGCAAAGTTCATTGTTGATGCATTTGCCTACCGTATCGCAAAAACTATTGGGGAAATGGCAACTGTTTTGAAAGGAAAAATTGATGCAATCTTTTTTACCGGCGGAATAGCCAGATCGGAATATATTATAAATATTTTAAAGGAACGGATCTCTTTTATTGCAAAGACTTATGTTATTTCCGGTCAGTATGAAATGACCGCACTTGGCAGAAATATTGAAATGGTATTAAATGGTTTACAGGAGATAAAAAAATATGAGTATTAATGATATGGTTTTTTTAAAGGGGAAGAATATTTACTTGCGTCCTCCGGAAAAAGAGGATCTTTCAATTTTTACTCGCTGGCTCAACGATGAGAGAATAAGATTATATACAACACGGAGAAAACCTTTAACATTAGTAATGGAAGAAAAAATAATTGAAAATTTTAATAATGACCATAAGGTGTTTTTTGTAATATGCGAATCAGCATCAACGAAGCCGATTGGTACCATTGATTATCGGCTCAATTGGGTGAATAGACGAGCAGAACTCGGTATAATGATCGGTGAAATTGATATTCAAAACAAAGGTTATGGAAGGGAATCGTTGGAGATCTTTCTTAAATATGGTTTTGATACACTGAACCTGCACAAGATCTGCCTTGAAGTCTATGATTTTAATGAAAGAGCAATTCATCTTTATGAATCATTGGGATTTAAAGTTGAGGGGCATTTCAGAAAACACTCCTTTAAAAATGGGAAATATGTTGATCTTATTTATATGGGATTATTTAAAGAAGATTTGAAAAAAGTAAAAAGGCGAACCCTGCCCAGGGAAGAGCCTTCCTGAAAGGAAAGGAAATTTTTCCAAAAACCCTTTCCCCGATCATAAATATTGTTTTAAAAAGATAAGTTATATACAAAGAAAAAGAAATATTTTTTATCCAAAAGAGATCCCACACCAATTTTTCTTCGGGTAAAGAATAATAATCTCCCTCAACCTGAGCTATCCCGGACATTCCCGGATTTACAAGAAACCTCTTTTCATAATCATCAATTCGTAGAAGGTTTTTATAAAATCTTATAGGTCTAACCGGACGTGGTCCAATGAATGACATTTCTCCCTTTATAATATTGATAAGTTGTGGAAGTTCATCAAGTTTTGAATATCTTATAACCTTACCGATAAAAGTTTCAAGTCCCAAATTTTTATCAAGAAGTTTACTATTAACCATTTTTTCCGCTCCGATCTTTAATGTTCTAAACTTATACATAATAAATCGTCGCCCAAATTTACCAATTCGTACTCCTTTGTAAAAAATCGGCTTGAATGGCTCAGTAATAAAGATCATCAACCCTATAATTATAAAAACGGGAAGAAGCATTATAAAAAAGATTAAGGCAGTTAGTTTCTCCAATATCCTCATTTCACTATAGTGCTTGCAAATTCTATGCCAGTGCATAAGTTATGTTATTTTGGTGAAAAAAAGTATGTTAAGATATCATTGAACAAATATGTGCAAAATAATTACCTCAAAGTTCTTTTTTATTTAGATTGTGTTTTTTTAGTCTTAGCTCAAGTACCCGGCGATTAATTCCGAGGTGTTCAGCAAGTTTTTGATTTGATTCATTGGGATATTTTATTAATATTCTTATCAATATTTCTTTTTCAATATCGTTGTATAATTTCGTGAAATGTTCAAAACCCTTTTCGAGTGGAATATTGGATCTTACACTGATAAAATCAGGGTTTCTCTCATGATTTGCACCGTATTCTGAAATATCAAGTTCAATACTTTTCTCGGTAACATATTCTCCCTTTTCTAATATAACTGCTTTTTCTATAATATTTTCAAGTTCTCTAACATTTCCCGGATAATTGTAACTCATTAATTTTGTAAGTGCATTTTCAGTAAGCCCCTTCATTTTCTTTTCATTTTTTTGAGAATATTTTTTAGTAAAAAAACTTGCTAAAAGTGGAATATCTTCTTTTCTCTGTCTCAATAATGGTAGGTTGATCCTTATAACATTCAATCTATAATAGAGATCATCTCTGAATCGTTTCTCTTGAACCTCTTTTTCTATACTTTTATTTGTGCTCGTAATAAATCTAACATCTATGGAAATGGTTATAACGCCACCAACCCTCCGAATTTCTCGGTTTTGAATTGCCGTTAGGAGTTTTGCTTGCAATCTTGGGGACATATCCGCTATCTCATCAAGAAAGATTGTTCCACCGTTTGCTACCTCAAAAAGACCGGGTTTCAAATTTATGGCACCTGTAAATGCACCCTTCTCATATCCGAAAAGTTCAGCTTCAAGTAGATCTTCGGGTACTGCTGCACAATTTATTACTATAAACGGAGCTGATTTTCTTTTACTAACATAATGTATTGTTCTTGCTATAAGATCCTTTCCTGTTCCGGATCCTCCGGTTATTAAAATATTTGCCGATGAATCCGATATATCCGCAATAGTGTTGAATATTTCTTTCATTTTTTTGTTTTTTCCAACCATCCCCGGAAAGGCTCTTTCAATGGCACTTGATAAATACGACTTTTCATTTCTAACGATCAGATACATATCAATTGCTTCTTTTATCATTTTATGTAGTTTCTCAAAATCAAATGGCTTTGAAATAAAATCATAGGCACCGAGTTTAACTGCATTTACGGCTTTTTCAACCGAACCATAAGCAGTTATGATAATAACGGGAATATCAAAATCTATCCTCTTTATCGCCTTTAGAACATCAACACCGTTTATGTCGGGCATTCTTAGATCCGTAAGTACACAATTGGGCAAAAATTTTTTGAATAATTCCAGACCATCCGTACCATTGTTTGCGGTTCGGACATTGTATCCTTTTTTTTCAAAATTTATCCGCATTACATTGACTAAATTCTTTTCATCATCAATAATCAGAAGTTTATACATAATCAACACTCCAATGTTATCTTAAAAGTTGTCCATTTTTTATTGCTTTCAACCTCTACTTTGCCTTGATGAAGGTCAATGATCTTTTTTACAATTGCAAGTCCCAGACCGAATCCTTGCGGGTCGGTAGAAAAAAACGGTTCAAAAATCCTCCCCCTCTCTTTTTTGCTGATATATTGACCATTATTTGCAATTTCTATATTCAATTTATATTCAGTGGGCATTGAAACAGTAATATGGATACTTCCGTCTTTAATATCTCCCTTTTTTATCGCATGAGCAGCATTTTCACATATATTCGTAATAACATTTTTTAAAAGAAGGGTGTCAACTTCAAAAAATATTATTGTTTCCTTGAAGATCAATTCCAATTTAATAGAATTGCCGATCAGATTGATAAGTCCGTCCTCCATATCAAAAAAGAATTCTTTTATATCAGTGTTTACTTTATTTATATCAAACGGGTTTGAAAAATTTAACATCTTTTCTACGAGTTTGGATAACCTTTCCGTTTCTTCAATAATACAATTTAGGAGTTCCAATTTGGATTCATCTGTCTCATAATCTTTGATGGTCGCTGATGATGCTTTTATTGTGCTTAATGGATTTCTCAATTCATGTGCCAACATTGAACTGAATTTTCCCATTGTCAAAAATTCACTGTTTTTCTCAATTTCTTCTTTTAAAGCGATCTCGGTAGAAATATTTTTTAAAAATAAATGATACCCCATTTTTTCCCTTTCAATATCAAGATCATAGATATTGCCTTTATATACTAATTTCTCAAAGGTTTTGTGAACTCCTCTTTTCATTGTTTCGAGCTTTTTAAATAAAGACGAAGGGAATTCGGGGAAAAGGGAACGAAATCTATTATAATTACCGTATATGGTAGCATCGTTAGAATATATTACATCTAATTTTTTCCCTAACACAATAATTATTCCGTTAAAAACACTACTGATGTCCGATATCTTTATTCTCGGTTTAATTATTATGTAGATAAGAAATAAGAATGAATTTAAAAGCGTAAAAAGTATTAACAATACAAAGAAATTATACACCGGAAACCGGTAATAAATTTTCATAACATGGAAATTTTTGCCCAGATTACCTACATTTATTATTTTTAGATTGGAATTATAACCGTAGAACTTATTATAATTACTATCAAGAATATCATTGATCTCAATTCCTTTTACGATGTTTATCTCTTTTAGTGTCTTTTCTGATAGTATTTTTTTTTTATATTGATTCTTGATCAGGCGAACCTCTTTGTTCAACTCTATTTTATTTAAAATTCCAATAAGTGAAAATTCCAACAGATAAAAAAGAATAACAAAAAATATAATTTTAAGTATCTTTTCAACTTTTTTTCTATCGGTATACATTTTCAATTATTACCTCTTATATTATTATACACAATTTTATTCTTTTTTTCAAAAAAGACTTGATTTATTAAATAAAAAATATTATAATGTTATTTAGAGGTAATTTAAATATGGAAATTTTGGGTTATATTGCATTATTATTATTAATTTTCTTTGTTGCAATTGCCGTTTATTATTCTTTTGTTGCTCACCATAACACAATTTCAACCGGAAGTGAGGGCATCGTAGGTCAAAAGGCAAGAACGATGACAAAGATAAACAAGGATGGAGGAAAGGTTTTTCTAAAAGGAGAAATCTGGGAAGCAATCTCTAATAAAGAGATTAAAAAAGGTAAAAATGTTATTATTGTTGAATTTTTAGACGAATTAACATTAAAAGTTAAGGAGGCAAAATAATGAGTGCAGGATGGATTGTTCTAATTGCTATTGTAGTTATTTTGATTTTAAATGCAATTAAGGTGTTACCGGAATATGAAAGAGCAATAGTCTTTCGTCTTGGAAGATTATTACCCGTTCCAAAGGGTCCCGGTATATTCTTAATTATACCTGTTATTGATCAGATAAGAAGGATTTCACTGAGAATAGTGGTTCTTGATGTTCCGCCACAGGATATTATCACAAAGGATAATGTTTCCATAAGTGTTAATGCGGTGGTTTATTTCAGGGTAATGAATCCGAACAAGGCAATCGTTGAGGTGGAAAATTTCAAGTATGCTACATCTCAGCTTGCTCAAACCACTTTAAGAAGTATTCTTGGTCAGGTAGAACTTGATGAACTTCTTTCGGAGAGAGAAAAACTAAACAAATCGCTTCAGGAAATATTGGATCAGCAAACCGATCCCTGGGGTATTAAGGTTTCTCTTGTTGAGGTAAAACAGGTAGATTTACCTGATCAGATGAAAAGAGCAATGGCATATCAGGCGGAAGCAGAAAGGGAAAGAAGAGCAAAAATTATACATGCAAGGGGTGAATTTCAGGCAAGTGAAACCCTGAGAGATGCAGCAAAGATATTATCGGAGGATCCGAATTCTATTCAACTTCGTTATTTACAGGCATTAACGGAGATCTCTGCTGAAAAAAATTCTACTATTATTTTCCCGTTGCCGCTTGAACTTTTAAAGCCATTTTTAAGTTTATATTCTAATGAAATAAAAAATAAGGAGGAATAGATTATGACAAAGAACGAACTTGCTGAAAAGCTTGCTCGCGAACTAAACATTACTGTTGTTCAGGGCAAAGAGATTATGGGAATTATTTTAAATGAAATGAAAAGTGCATTAATTCGCGGCAACCAAATCCAATTAAGAGGATTGGGAAGTTTTATTGTCAAAGTCCGACAAGCAATGAAAAGAAAACACCCAGGTACAGGGAAGATAATAACTATTCCAAAGCAAAAAGTTGTAAGATTTATTCCAGGAAAATCAATTAAAAAATTATAAACTATTTCTTGGAATTTTACTTCTTATTTTATCACTTGGATGCGGTGGGATAGAGATAAACAATAAAGGAAATTTTGAGGATAAATTACTAAGTGATATTAAAAGTGCTATCTTACTTTATAATAAGTATGATTTTGTGAATTCAATTATAATATTAGAAAAAATTCAAAGTCAGGTTCCAAATTATTTTGATGTAAAATTTTATTTGATGCTAAATTACTACAAACTCGGTTGGTGGGAATCATCGTTGAAAATAGCTGAAGAAATTATGAATATAGCAAATGATCATACCT
Organism: bacterium; assembly: GCA_030622125.1. Taxonomy (GTDB): domain Bacteria; phylum AUK180; class AUK180; order AUK180; family AUK180; genus JAUXGM01. Next base: position 9,618 of record JAUXGM010000064.1, read on the forward strand.
TTATGATTATAATTAAATGGGTAATTTGTAAAAGCAAATTAAATTTAGATATAGATAGAAAAAGTAATATTGAAATAATGAAAAATATTAGGATGAAAAATGGAGATATCTTACAAAAATTTAAACTCCCGTAGGGTCGCTGTTTTTATCTCGGGAAGAGGAAGCAATTTAAAGGCAATGCTTAACAATGAAAAAAATAGAATTCTAAATGGTGAGATCTCATTCATTTATTCAAATGAGAAAAACGCATTAGGGCTTAACTATGCAAAAAAATTCAATAAGGATTTTGAAAGTTTTCCATATAAGAAAAAGAACGAAGGTCATCTTTTACGGATTTTAAAAGCGAAAAATATTGATATAATTGCCCTTGCAGGTTTTATGAAGATACTTTCATCTCATTTTATTGCAAAATTTAAAGGTCTGATTGTTAATATTCATCCTGCTTTACTCCCTTCCTTTCCCGGACTGAATGCTCAAAAACAAGCTTATGATTACGGCACAAAAATAAGCGGTGTAACGGTTCATTTTGTTGATAATGATCTCGATGGGGGTATTATTATTAAGCAAAGGGCAATAAATATAGAGAATTGCGGTAATGCAGATGCGGTAACGAAAAAGATATTAAGATTAGAACACAAAATATATACGGAAGCCTTAAATATATTGCTTACAAAAAAATGGCACATAGAAGGCAGACATTTTATCTATGAATAGATTGGAATTATCACAAAAATTTCTTACTTCGTATTTTTCAAATAAATTATTTATTGGGAATAAGATGTTTCTGCGATTAAACGGGCTTATTGGTTTTCCCAATATTGAAAAATCACTTGTTCGGGAAGAAATTCGTATTTGGCAGGTGAGAAAGATGCGTCTGATATCACTTTTAAGTGAGTTTTTAGAAAGATTCAACCAGTTTAACTTTATTTTTTACAAAGGAATTGATATTGAAAAAAAATACCCGAATACTATTGCAAGATTTTATTCCGACATTGATCTTCTTTGCGATAGAGCAACCTTTAAGAAATTAAGAAGGGTATTAAATGGTAACAGTGAGGAAGTGGTATATAGAAAAAGAGGGCTGGAAATTGAAGTAAAATCCAATTTTTTTTGGCATGATATGTCATCTATCTTACCCTCAAGAAGAAAAAAATATTTAAATGATTTTTATAAAAAAACCAATAAAGGGATTTCCTCTTTTGATAATTTAATATTACTTTCAATTCACAACTTTGCGCATCAATTTGCCAGATTGGACCGTTTTTTTGATATTTATTTTCTCATAAAAGATCAAGAACCGAATATTCGTCAAGCATTGAATTATGCCGAAGAATATAATCTTTCTCAATTTATCAGGTATAACCTTTTTTTACTAAAATATCTTGGTTTCCCGATAGATTATAATGTCATACTCAACAAATTTGAGAAATTCCTTATTTTATCTCTTTTCAATAAAAATAAAAATAGATATAAACTATTACTCATTATGTTAAATTTAAATCCGATGTACGGGGTCGTGATCTTTTTGCAAAAAATTTTTTTTTTAGATATACCGAATACTAAAAGAATGTTGAAAAATCTTAAAAATAAGATTAAAATATAATAGATAGGAGATTGTTTATGAAAGAAAAAACAGGACACATTAGAGATGCAATTACTAATGAAAATGCAGATTTTTTAAGTGGTAAGAAATACAAAAACTACACTGCTTGCAAAAAATGCCACATCATTTTTATTGATGGGAAATGGCACTATAATGAGACACTTTACAATGAAGCGGTTAAAAAAAAGTTGATACAAAAAGAAATTGTTTGTCCTTCTTGCAAGCAAATAGAAAGCAACAGACCAAACGGTTATCTATATATTGCAAAAGAACACCTGAAAGGTAAATATGATGATATCAAAAATATGGTAAAAAACATTGAGACAGGGGAACTAAAACATTTCAATCCACTTGATCGACTTGTTGAAATAAAAGAAGAAAATGATCAATTTGTTTTTACCTCGACAACACCTCGATTTAGTGATATTATTGCAAAAAAAATTGGAAAAGTGCTGCACAAAAAACCGGAATTTCATTGGTCTGAGGATAATAAATTTGTAAAGATCTATATTAGATAAAAATGAAAAAAAGCATTTCTATCTCAGTAAAAGGGCGGGTACAGGGAGTTGCTTTTAGATATTATGCTGTTCATAAAGCAATTGAACTTGATCTTGTTGGCTGGGTTAGAAATCTTTCCGATGAAAATACCGTTGAGATATATGCCGAAGGTGAAGAAAAAGATCTGATGGAAATTCTGGACTGGGCTCATCATGGACCCTCCTCTGCCTATGTTACGGATCTTAATTTTTATTGGGGAGAAGCATTCGGTAAATACTCCGGTTTCTCAGTGAAATATTAACTTCCTCCCATCATTCAGAATCCCTTCTTCGGAGTTTACCCCGTACTTGATACGGGGTCATTCTGAGCCCCTTGTGGGTGAAGAATCTATAAAAGAAGAGGTTAGAGGCATGTGCCCAGCACCAAGCCACAGCCCCTTGTAAAGAGGCTGGATAAATTGGTGCGGGGTGAAAGGTTAGAGGTTAGTAAGAAAAGCAATATTAAACTCCGAAAAGCCATAAAAGAGGGACATTAC
>JAUXGM010000119.1 GCA_030622125.1 bacterium
TGAGTAAATAGAAATGGAATTTCTTAAACTCAGTACGAAAAACTTAGTACTTAGTACGATTACTCCTTGAACCTTCGAACTTCAAAATATGAGATTATTACGCCTTTGATGTGAATCAAAGGCTCATAATGACTTCGTTACTTTTGACCTTGAACCTTTGAACCTTTGAACTTTTTAACCTTTGAACCTTTTTTATGTGTCCCGGACTCTACATTAGATAACGATAGATCTCCCGAGAACAATATAGCCAAAGGAAATAGAATCAAAGGTTAAAAGAAAATGCACTGAAAACAGGCGGGACATACGTTGCTTGCATCGTGTGTCCCAAGACTCGGACTCTTCATTAGATAACAATAGACCACCCGAAAACAATATAACCAAGGGAAAAGAAAAAATCTTATTTGGTAAAAAAACTGTTTTTTAAAAAAGTCCAAAATGTTGAGACACCAGAAAAAAATTGCAAATAAATATTAAATATGTTAAAATAAAAATAATAAAGATGTAAACTAAAATGGAATATGTTTCATCTATTTTAGAAAAAGTATTATAAGGTGGTGTATGTGAAGACAAAAATATTAGTTACGGGTGCCGTAGGTCAGATCGGATCGGAGCTTACAATGGCTCTCAGAAAGCGGTATGGGAATGATCAGGTCATTGCTGTCGGGCACAGAAAGAAACCGTCAGAGGAACTTCTAAATTCAGGTCCTTTTGAGTTTATTGAAGTTACAAATTATGATGAGGTAGAAGTAATTGTTAAAAAATATGATATCGGGATAATATATCATCTCGCTGCAATTCTTTCTGCTTTGGCGGAAAACAATCCACAGCTTGCGTGGAAAGTCAATGTCGAAGGTATTGCCGTTGTATTGGAGATAGCGAGAAAATATAATTGTTCGGTATTTACACCGAGCTCTATCGGTGCATTCGGTCCTTCAACCCCAAAGGATGGAACTCCGCAGGATACAATTCAAAGACCTACTTCAATGTATGGTGTAACCAAGGTTTCAGGAGAATTATTATGCGATTACTACCATTTAAAATATGGAGTTGATACGAGAGGTGTAAGGTACCCGGGTTTAATATCTTATGTTACTCCCGCCGGTGGTGGAACTACGGATTATGCAGTTGATATTTACTATAAGGCGCTGGAAGATAAAAAATATGAATGTTTTTTAAGCAAAGAGACCCGCCTTGACATGATGTATATGCCTGATGCAATAAAAGCGGCAATGGATCTTATGGAGGCAGAACCGTCAAAATTAAAGCATAGAAATGCTTTCAATGTAACTGCTATGAATTTTACACCGGAAGAATTAGCAAAAGAGATTAAAAAGTTTATTCCGGAATTTGAAATTTCTTATAATATTGACCCGATTAGACAGGGGATTGCAGATTCATGGCCTAACTCTATGGATGACTCTGCTGCAACAGAGGAATGGGGCTGGAGTCCGGATTATGGTATTGAAAAAATGACGGAAGATATGCTGAAAAATCTTTCAAAAAAATTAAATATTAGCTATTAGGAGAAGATATATGTCTACGGAAAAATTAAGTAAAATATTGAGAGCCCATGTAAATGATCTTAAAAAGCGAAATGTCAGTAAAGGAAATGAGATGATCATAACCGATGTGATCAGGGCAAAAGGAAATAAAGGACCAAGATATTTTATTGAAGGATACGGAAACAAGGAATTTTTAAAAATGAATTCTAATTCCTATCTTGGATTGTCTTTAAGGGACGATATGATCAAGGCAGAAGAAGATGCGTCAAGACAATTCGGTGTAGGACCGGGCGCCGTAAGATTTATAAGCGGAACATACAATATACATTCTGCATTGGAAAAAAAGCTTGCAAACTTTCACAATAAGGAAGCGGGAATGATCTTTTCGTCTGCCTATGTTACAAGTATGAGCGTTATAGTACCGCTTACAACAAAAGAAACCATTATTATAAGTGATGAACTCAATCATAATTGTATTATAAACGGAATGAAGCTCGCTCGCCCGGCGGGAAAGACAATATATAAACACAATGATGTGTCGGATCTTGAAATTAAAGTTAAGGAAGGCATTGGAATTGCAAAACGTCTACTCGTCATCACGGATGGAATATTCTCAATGAGAGGAGACAATGCACCGCTTGATAAAATTGTTGAGGTCTGTAAAAAATACGAATCGGAATTTGAAGAAGGTATAATCACTATTGTTGATGATTCTCATGGTGTCGGTGCATTCGGTAAAACAGGTAGAGGAACAGAAGAATACACGGGAGCAAAGGCAGATATTTTAATCGGAACTCTTGGAAAAGCTTTTGGTGTAAATGGCGGATATGTTGTTTCCGATGATGCAATACTAAAATATTTCAGAGAAACTTCGCCAATGTATATTTACTCAAATCCAATAACGGTATCGGAGGCAGCGGCGGCATCAAAAGCAATTGATATCATTGATAGTCCCGAAGGATTAGGAATACTTGAACATTTGAGAAAATTAACGACAAAGTTCAGACAGGGTTTGAAGGATGCGGGTTATGAAACACTTAACGGTGAACATCCCGTAGTTCCTTTAATGGTTCGTGATACTCAACTAACATCTGATATAGTTGCATTTCTGATTGAAAACGGTATTATTGCAACCGGACTTAACTATCCTGTTGTTCCAAAAGGATCGGAAGAAATTAGATTCCAGATCGCCGGAGATCATACCGAATTTGATATTGATTACGCACTTGAAGTTTTAAGAAAATTTAAAAAATAACATTAAGCAGGAGGTGCTTATGAAAAAGTATGTTGCATTATTTTTGGTTTTTAGTGTCATTTTTGCTTTTGGGGCAGGCGGAGATCCAGGTGATTTCTTTAAAAATTTTTATGATCAGGATAATCTGTTCATAAAAGGAAAGATTGTTTCCACGGAATCTGACGGGAATAAGGTTGTTATGGGAGTTACATTGTGGCAAAAAGGTGAACTTAGAAAATCTGAGATGAAAATGATATCCACCACAAAAAAGGAAGAAAATCCTATGGCAGAATTAATGATGAACTTTATATCAATAAATGATAATAAAAACAAAAAAAGTTACATCATTTATCCCGGTAAAAAAGCGTATATTGAAAGTGATACGAGTAAAGAAAATAATAGAAATCTTCAGAATGCCAATAAAACTCAACTAAAAAAAGAAGATTATGTTCAGGAAAAAAAGCTGATCGGAAGTGAAAAAACAGGGAAATATAATTGCAATAAATATAGGCTCATTTCCTATTTAAAAAGTTCTCCAAAGACAACTCGAACCGAAACTATTTTGTGGGAAACGAAAAAGGACAAGTTCCCGATAAAAATGGAAACAACCGATGCCTCTGGTGAAAAAACAACATTTATTGTTGAAGAATACTCAATGAAAACAATTCCCGATTCGGTTTTTACCCCACCAAAAGATTATAAGAAAGTAAATAGTATGATGGAACTTATGATGGGTGATATGAAGATGCAGTTCGAGAAAAAATAAGTTTTAAAATGAAAAAAACAAAAAACATAATTGGAATAATTTTAGGTATTGGATTAGTTATACTGGGAATTTTATCAATATGTAGAAATGGATTAACCGTGGGACTCATACCGGTAATCATAGGTATTGGATTGATTATAATAACATGGACAAACAATCGTGTAGGAATGGTTATATTCGGACATATCTGTATTGTTGTCGGAGCCTATCTGATAACATTCGGAATATATCTTTTACCTCAATGCAAGCCGACTTTCTTGTATATTATTGGCATGCCTTTATTTTGGGGAATATTTTGTCTTTTTGGCGGTATCTGTGCAATTTTTCATGGAATGTGTAATTGTGTTCGTAATTTCCGAAAAAAGTAAGATATAGAAAAAAAGAGGATAGAGGCTCGAGGTTAGAGGTTAGTAAAGAGAAAATAAGGGAATACGGAAAATAATATTAAATTCCGTACCCCCATAAAAGAGGGACATTACCTCAACTTTCTGATTTTTAAAGTTGAGGTGTGTCCCGGACTCTTCCTTAGATAACGATATACCTTCCGAGAACGATATAGCCAAATGAAATAAGTTCAAAGATTCAAAAGAAAATGCACTGAAAACAAGCGGGACATTCGTTGCTTGCAACGTGTGTCCCAAGACTGTGTTCCGGACTCTTCCTTAAATAACAATAGAATACCCGAGAACGATATAATCAAGAGGAAAGAAAAAAGCCGTAGGGGCACGGCATGCCGTGCCCATACTTCTGTAATTCCTACCTCTTGCTTTTCGCTTCTTTTACTCTTTTCTTTACTGCCTTTCTTATCATTGCTTTTTTTCTTGCTTTGTTAGCATCGAGAAAATGAAGTTTGAATTTTTCAAATTGTTCGGGTTTCAGAATTTCTTCAACTTGCTTTAAATGATCGAATTTTTTATACTTCATTTGAAGTTCGAGATCATTTATCTTTTTTAATACCGATTTGATCTTTGCATAATCGATCTTGTCTTCAAGAAGTAATTCTTTGATAGTAATGTTTTCCTTTTGGATCTTTAATCTTAGCTTTTGACTTTCCTTATCAAGTTTCATTTTTAAAGCTTCAAGTTTTTCAAATTGCTTATCCGTAAGATTTAAGAATTCCTTGACCCTATCCTGAAAATTAATCCTCTGCCCCTCTTGCATCTCCCTGGGTCCTTGACCATGACCGTGTTCTGCAAAAGTAAACACGCTTAGCATAAATAGACCAACCAACAATAGCACTTTCATCTTGCTTTTCATAAGCACCTCCGCTTAATCAATAGAACGCAAATCAAAGCCGAAAGGTTACAATTGCCTGGTGTTGCCCAATTTGATTACTTTTTTATTATACTTTTCCCAGATTTCAATCAATAAAATCTGAAAGAACCAAAGCACCAACCTGGCACTTTTTTTTCACCGCAGAGACGCAGAGACCGCAAAGAAAGAAGTGTACACTTTTTCTCGTCATTCCTGTGAAAACAGGAATCCATCTTTTCTTTTACTTCTTCACTTTTAGTTTTTCACTTTTAGTTTATATGGAGTTTACCCCGTATAGGCTTTAATACGGGGTCATTGCGAAGGAGCAAAGCGACTGTGGCAATCTCATTCGTTAGTTGCGAAATCCGAGTTATTAATTTGTTTTTCATTGTCAATTGTCCATTGTCCATTGTTAATTGCTTGATACCTCCCCCCCCATTTTTTTTAAAAAAAAGGTTGAATTAAAATTCAAAAAAGGATATAATAAAATTATGAAAGGATTAAAATGTTGTGAATTTAGAATAAAAATGAACCTTGAACCAAAATGTAGTACGGGGAAAAAGTGCTGAAAAAACTTTCTACTGATCTTACTACAAAATTTGGTTGTGGATTTTCCAGACAGAATCTTCAGCGATTCCGCAAATTTTACATTGTTTGGTCTCCTCGAAAGATATACTCAACACTGTCGGACAAATTGGATATTGGAAAATAATGAAGATACCGATTAACATAAACGATCTTATTAGCGGAAAAACAGTTGAATGGGAACGTATTGAATTTAAAAAAGGATGGAATCCCGAAGCAATAATTCATACAATATGTGCTTTTGCCAATGATTTCAATAATTGGGGTGGTGGTTATATAATTTTAGGTATTGAATCAAGAGATGGTAAGCCTATCTTACCTCCCATCGGATTAAATCCAAATAATATTGATAAAATTCAAAAAGAATTACTCAATCTTTGTAATAGAATAAATCCAAATTATTTCCCTGTTGTTTCCCCCTCTATTTTTATGAATAAGCATATTATAATTCTTTGGGTATTTGGGGGTGGGAATCGTCCTTATCAAGTACCTTATAAAATAAAGAAAGAAGAAAAATTGGAGTATAAATATTACATAAGAAGATATTCCAATACCGTCATTGCTAAAAAATCTGAGATAGAAGAACTTATTTCAATGGCTGCAAATATTCCATTTGATGATAGAATAAATCAACAGGCAAAAATAGAAGATATAGATATTTTTTATGTCAAATCATTTCTTAAAGAGATTAAGAGTGGTTTGGATATTCATGTTTCTCCCGTTGAAATTTACAAACAACTAAATATTATAGCTGGTCCAAATGAATATCTTAGACCCAAAAATGTTGCATTGCTCTTTTTTTCTGAAAATCCACACATTTTTTTAAAAGGAGCACAAATTGATGTAGTTGAGTTTGTTGATGATATTGGAGATAACTTTACTGAAAAAATATTTCAAGGTCCCATACAGATACAATTAAAACGCTCATTACAATATATAAGGGATAAAGTTATTAAGGAAAAAGTAGAAAAACAAGAAGGGAAAGCTGAATCAAAGAGATTTTATAATTATCCTTTTTCAGCAATTGAGGAATCTCTTGCAAATGCTGTTTATCACAAAAGTTACGAAATGGATTCACCTATTGAAGTGAGAATATTTCCTGATAAAATTGAAATATTAAGCTATCCCGGACCTCTTCCACCTTTAAATAAAAATAATATAAATAATGGAAATCTTGCTGCAAGGAAATATAGAAATCGTGTAATTGGTAATTTTATGAAAGAACTTCAATTAACAGAGGGTAGCGGCACGGGTTTCCCAAAAATTAAAAGAGTATTAAAAGAAAATGTATCTCCACCACCTTTATTTGAAACAGACGAGGAAAGGACATATTTTTTAGTAGTTATTTCTTGCCACCCTAATTTTGTTGAGGAGATACAAGAAAAAGTAAATATTGGGGGAGTAAATGGGGGAGTAAATGGGGGAGTAAATGGGGGAGTAAATGGGGGAGTAAA
>JAUXGM010000106.1 GCA_030622125.1 bacterium
CCACACTTGGGGCATTTTTTTTGATTACATGGTTGTCCCTGATTATGCAGTTCTTTGTATCCACAACCGGGGCATACACAATTTCCACTTGGGCCAGCCGCTAAAGGACCACCCATTCTACCACGACCACCGGCTCTGCCCATTCCTCTGCCGGCGCCACTTCTCGGTCCCGCACCGTTGGGACCCGTTCCGTCTCCTCTAGGCATCTGATGCCTCCTTTCTGTTTTTACCAATTGCCGCGACCGCCACGAAAACCGCCGCGCTTACCATAGCCGCTACCTCTTCCGCCCCGAAACCATTTATTCAGGTAAACGACATTTTCTGAGCCACAATCGGTACAACGCTCAACCACATTTTGCGGCATATCAAAACGGGTGAATTCACCACAATCCTGACAGCGGATCAGCTGAGTAGTAAAAGAATAATTACCGCCCTCTATCACCAGTTCTTTAACACCAACTATGGAATCCGCAACTTTCTTGCGGGCTTTTTCAATCAAGCGGGTGAATGTTGGTCTGGAAACTCCCATAGCTTCGGCAGCCTGTTGATGTTCCAATCCGTCATAATCCGCCAGTCTGATTGCTTCGTATTCATCCAGCGAAAGATAGATGCGATCTAAGAATCTCACCGGAACTCCCACAGGTTTCATTCCCTGGATTTTGGGCGGTTCCAGCACTTTTCGCTCTTTCTGTGGTCTCGGCATATACATCCTTTCTTAATGTACATAAGTTCATAACAAATATACTGCACATAAGTTCATAACACAAGAACTTTTTTACTAATTAAAAATTTTTATGAAAATTAAAAGTGAATTCGCTTTGTATTTCAGAAATAATAGGATGCATCCTCTCTACGTTACTTTTAGAAGTTACAACAAACATATGAAAAAACATTATTGAATAAAAAAAATACTTGACATATATGTTTTTGTTTCATATTATTCACGAGATTGTGAACACAAGCACAAAGAGAAAGCAAAATGAGAATAAAATCAATACCAGATGAAACTATAAGCCGCCTTTTCCCCTATATGCGAGCTCTCATTTGTCTCATAAAAGAAAAAACCTGTATTGTATCATCCAAACGCCTAGCAGAAATATGTAACATTAATGCTACAATAATTAGGAAAGATCTCTCCTTCTTTGGTGAATTCGGTAAAAGAGGCGTAGGCTATGATGTGCATAACCTTCTCGAAAAAATCCGAAGTATTCTAAAAATGGAAGAAACAAAAAAAGTAGCATTAGTTGGTGCTGGAAATATTGGTAGAGCAATCATGTCATACAAGCATTTTCCATCTGAAGGATTTAAAATTGTTTTAGCTTTTGATAATGATATAAAGAAAATTGGTACAGAAACAAATGGAATAATTGTAAAGGATATAAAAAACGCTGCGAAATTAATAAAATCTGAAAATATTAAAATATGCATACTTGCCACCCCTGTTTCTGATACAAGTAAAATAGTTAATATGTTAGCAAAAGTGGGAATAGATGCGTTTTTATCTTTTTCACCATGTCGCCTCAATATGCCGGAAAATGTTAAGGTTACCTGTATGGATTTTAGTACTGAATTGGCCAAACTGGCTTTTTATTCAAATAATGAAATAGAATGATAGTGTATTCTTTTTTGATATAATTTTACATTTAAGATTAAAGTATTTTTGAAAATATATAGGAGGAATTCAGAATGGGTGATAATAATCCCCACCCCATACTAAGAGTGAAAAATTGTCTTTATCTCTTCATTTTCCTGTTATCCATTTGGATTATTTTAACGAATACCTTTCAATACGAGGAATTACTTACCGGGATTCTGATAAGTTTTGTACTTACTCTAATCTTAAATAAAAATTATCAAAAACTCGGCCTGCCTCCTATCGGGCTCAAACGACTCGTATATTTCATCATATATATATTGGTACTATTAAAAGAGATTATAAAAGCCAATTTTGATGTGGCCTATCGAGTGCTTCATCCTAAAATGCCGATAAAACCGGGTATCGTCATCATAAAAACTGAACTTAAGCAGGACATTGCAAAAATCCTGCTTGCTAATTCTATTACTTTGACACCGGGAACATTTACCCTTGATATTAAGAATGATGAACTGCTGATTCACTGGATTTATGTTCGATCGGAGGAAAAGGGCGAATCTACGAAAAAAATTGGCAAAAAATTTGAAAAATACTTAAAGGTGGTATTCGCATGAATGAAACAATAATTATTGTATTTTTAGGCTTAATCGCCGGGGGCATTTTATTGAGTCTGATACGAATGTTAATAGGGCCGACTGCCTCAGACCGGGCTGTGGCTGTAGATACGATTACGACGACGATTGTTGGCATGTTGGTAATTTTAGCGTTTGTATTTGATAGGTATATTTACCTCGATGTTGCTTTAGTATATTCACTTCTCGCCTTTGTAGGATTATGTGCTATTGCAAGATTTATGGAAAGAGGGTTTTAATATGGAATTAGTTGGGGTGATTATTACTGGAATAGGTGTATTATTTTTATTTCTTGGGAATTTTGGAATATTAAGATTACCTGATGTTTATAATCGAATACAGGCGGGGACAAAGTGTACTACTTTTGGGACATTTTTCACTGTTATTGGAATAGGAATAATCCAGCCTGAGTGGTTCTGGAAATGTTTACTTATTGCTGTTTTTGTTATGTTTACAAATCCTATTTCCAGCCATGCTATTGCAAGAGCCTCAAAGAAAAGTGGTATTCCACTATGTGACAGAAGCGTAGTAGATCAGACAAGAGAATTTGAGGAAAAGGAGGAAGCATGATATTAATAGTTTCTTTTTTAGTCGTAGCTATGCTTGCAGCAGCGGTTTCTGCTTATTTTTTTAAAGATTTGCTAAGTGCGGTAATTGCTTCCTGTATGGTCAGTCTTCTTGCAGCAGTACTGTTTTTTTTCCTGCATGCCCCGGATGTTGCAATGGCTGAAGCCTCTATAGGCGCCGCTCTTGTTACCGCCGTTTTTGTTATAGCAATCAGACGAACAAAGAGGTATGAAGAATGAGAAAAATTATCGGTATAATTTTACTAATAATAATTGCATGGGGTATTATTACTTCGCTTCAGGAAATGCCATTTGGCACATCAAGAGCAAAAGTTGCCGATCATTATATTAATAAAGGAAGAGAAGAGACAGGTGCGGCAAATATTGTTACTTCTGTAGTAGTTGGTTATCGAAGCTTGGATACACTTGGTGAAGTAACCGTCCTATTTCTTGCCGCTATTGGATTAGGTGCTGTTCTGGCAACTATTAAAAGAAAAGAAGACAGAGATACAGAAAAAGCTAGTTTAATCCTTTCTACAGGATGTAGATTTTTATTCCCGCCTATTCTATTATTTGGCGCTTATATATTTATTCATGGGCATTTAACTCCTGGTGGAGGGTTTCAGGGAGGTGCAATAATCGCTTCCGCATTCGTTCTCATGTATCTTGGCTGTCATGAGGAAAAGAAGATAAACGAAACAGGTAGTATAATTTCTGAATCTCTTGGCGGGTTGGTATTTGTAGTTATTGGATTAATTGGTTTAACAATTGGCACACGTTATTTCCTAAATAATTTTCTGCCAAAAGGGGAATTTAACACATTGTTGAGTGCTGGTATCATTCCGATAATTTATATCGCTATCGGGTTTAAAGTTGGTGCTGAATTGAGTAAAATTATTGACCTGTTAATGGAGGAGAGTTAATGAGTTTTTTACACAATTATATTTATTACATTGGGGCGTTTGGGCTAATATTTATCGGTCTTTTTATTATGATAGCCAAGCGAAATTATATAAAGGTAATAATAGGATTGAGTATTCTTGAGACAGGTGTTAATTTATTTCTTATTGCTGTTGGATATATTAGTAATGGAACTGCTCCGATATTTTCAAAAGCAGGTATAGAAGCTGAAAACATGGTAGATCCGGTTCCGCAAGCACTTGTGCTTACTGCTATTGTAATTGGACTGGCTGTTCTGGGTCTTGTTTTATCTTTGGCAATACGGTTGTATAAACACTATGGAACGCTCAATTTGCAAGAAATAAAAGAACAAAGATGGTAAGTGATAATTTATTTAGATAGGGATAAAATTACTATGGTAAATAGGATATTGTAAAATGAATGAAATGATTAATTTAAATCCGGTTCTTTTAATAGTTGTGCCTTTAGGGCTTGCTTTTTTGACGCCTTTATTGGGACTTATTTCTAAAAAAATAGCTAAGTGGCTACCTGTTGTTGGGCTTCTTTTTAATTTAATTGTAGCATTGGCAATTTTGCCTCATGTATTGAAACAGCCGATTATTGTAAAAATAGCAGGATTCGCCCCCCCCTTTGGAATTAATCTCGTTGCGGGCCCGGTAGGTATGCTTCTTGCCACATTAATTGCCCTCACAGGATTATTGGTTGCTATATATGCATTGAAATATATAAATGAAGGGGCGGAGCAGAAATATCACATTTTATTTCTGTTATTACTAACCGGAGCTACAGGTGTTGTACTTACAGGAGATATTTTCAATCTTTTTGTATTTTTTGAAATTCTTTGTATTTCATCTTACGCTCTTGTGGCATATCTTGGGAATCGTGCAGGAATTGAATCGGCAGTTAAGTATCTTATTCAGGGGTCAATTGGTTCCAGTCTTTTATTAATAGGTATTGGATTGCTTTATGGGCAATTCGGAACCTTGAATATGGCGGATTTAGCAAAACAAATCGTATCATCTTCCGACCCATCGGTATTTGTACCTATGGTGTTAATGATAACAGGATTAGGAATAGAAGCAGCGATATTTCCTCTTAATGCCTGGCTTCCCGACGCTCACTCATCAGCTCCGTCATCTGTCAGTGCTATACTTTCGGGAATTGCAATTGAAGTTGGTTTATATGCAATGGTAAGAGTCCTGTTTACAATATGCCATGTCTCAAACTTTTTTATGTTTTTTTTGTTTTTAGGAGTTTTGACTGTCTTAGTAGGGGAAATGAGCGCTTTTAGTCAGAAAAATATAAAAAGAATGCTTGCCTACTCCAGCATCGGACAAATAGGTCTGATACTTTTTGCCTTCTCAATTTCCACACATTTTGGAGTGACAGGCGGACTATTTCAGATGATAAGTCACACATTAGGAAAAGCGTTATTGTTTCTGTCAGCGGGATATATGATTTATAGAACCGGTTCTATGGAAATTTCCTCCTTTGAAGGAATTGGTAAAAAAATGCCATTAACAGCTTTATTTTTTACAATAGGCACATTATCTATTATTGGATTACCTCCTTTTGTAGGTTTTTCAAGCAAGTTTTTGATTATCAAAGCAGCCCTTGCTAAAGGAGAACTTCTTTATACAATTTTAATGGGAATTGTATTATTAGGAACAGTAATCGAAGGCACATATTTTTTCAGAGTTATACAAACGATTTACTTTAAAGGGAAAGATGTTGCGACCGAAAGAAATGATTCCCCAATTGTTTGCTTAATTTCAATGTCCATTTTTGCAGTCTTGATAATTGTCATTGGAGTTTATCCGCATCTTGTTATGAAAATATTAAATCCGGCTGCTTCAGAACTTTTTAATAGCATCCAATATATAAGGAGTGTGTTAGGATGAGTTTAGAGCTATTATTAATAATTGCATTTGGTGGTGCATTTCTCACATATTTTTCAGGTAAAATTTCCCCTACACTCAGAGATACATTTGCTGTCATTATTTCGTTAGCATTAGTCATTTTTATTTTCTGTTTATATGGATTGGAGATCAAGAAAACATTTTATTCCGGCTTTTTAGGACTCTCGCTGGTACTGAGAATAAATATGTTATCATGGCTTTTTGCTATTGTTATATCTTCTGTCGGAGCACTTAGTATTATTTTTTCCTTAAGTTATATAAAGCAGAAGGAAAAGACAGATTTTTATTATTGTATGTTGCTTTTAATCAATTCAACAATGCTCGGCATTGTACTTGCCGGTGATTTGGCTTCATTTTTTATTTTTTGGGAAATCATGAGTTGGACTACATTTCTTATGATTTGTTATAAACGGGGTACTGCGCTTGCTGCCGGCATGAAATATATTGTAATGTCTATTTTCGGTTCCATGACAATGCTTGTCGGGCTATTATCAGTCTATACAACATTTGATACCTTGATTATTTCTGAACTCAATGTCAAATTTGCTTCTGCATCACCTGCGTATAGTCTATTTATAATGATTATGTTTTTTATAGCGTTTGGTGTTAAAAATGCAATAATTCCGTTTCATACATGGCTTCCCAATGCACACGCTGAAGCGCCCTCACCTTTTAGCTCGATTCTTTCCGGCGTATTAATCAAGATGGGTACATTTGGCTTTATTCTTTTTATATATGTAATAATCGGTGTAAATAATGTATTAAATTTGGGTCACGGTGTTTTAAATCTCAGATATATACTCTCAATTCTGGCAGCAATAACAATTGTTGTTCCAACATTTATTGCTATAATGCAAGATGATGCTAAAAAACTTCTAGCATGGTCAACTATTGGACAGGCAGGATATATTTTTCTCGGAATTGCTTTCGGAACAAGCCTTAGTGTTACGAGCGGTTTGCTCCATTTTTTAAATCATGCTCTTTTTAAAGCATTGCTATTTTTGGTCGTGGGAGCAATAGAATACAGAACGAATGGAGTACGAGATTTGAATTCTCTCGGAGGATTAATAAAAAAGATGCCGGTTACTTTTATTGCTGCATTGATTGGGATATCCGGGCTGATAGGAATTCCATTAACAAATGGTTTTGTTTCAAAATGGTTAATCTATAAAACTCTTATCCTCGAAAAATCTCCATTTTTGGCTTTTGCAGCCCTGTTTGGAACATGGGGAACAATACTATATAGTTATAAGTTTTTGCATAATATTTTTCTTGGTCAACTTCCGGAAAATTTAAAAAATATAAAGAAGGCGCCTTTCAATATGCAGCTTCCATTTTTCATTTTTTCTTTTGCAATAATTCTTTTTGGTATATTGCCCGGAATTCCCTTAAAAGTGATAAATAATATAATCTGCTCTTTCGGATTAAGTTCTTTGAATGTATCAATCTGGGGAATCACCTCAGAGACCGGCACATTAAACATGCTCAATATTTTTGCAGCAATTGCTATTATTGGTGCTGTTGTTTGGGTTATTTTCAAATCCGCCCGTAAATCGACAACAGTTGACCAATATGATAATTATGCAGCGGGTGCAGCTATTCCTAAAGAAAAATACCACTATACAGTTGATTATTATGCACCTTTTTATAGGATGGCAACTCCTTTTCTTAAAGATATTTTTGATATGTTTTATCAAAAAATCGCAAAAGCGACTGAATATACCTGCGATAGTATAAGAAAAATTTACACCGGTTA
>JAUXGM010000167.1 GCA_030622125.1 bacterium
ACCTCTATTTTACCTTCCACTGTAAAGTGAGTTTTCCAAATGCTCCAATTGCATTTTAAATTCATGGTCTTTATTTTTTAATCGATCAATCTTTTTTACTGCATTCATAATGGTAGTATGATCTTTTCCACCGAATTCACTCGCAATTGATGGATAAGAGAGTTTCAATATCGTTTTCATAAAATACATAGCAACCTGCCTTGGAATCAGGACATTTTTTGTCCTCCTCGTTGATGTTATTTCAGAAAGCCGTATATCAAAAAACTGTGATGTTACTTTTAATATTGTATCTATATTTAACACTGTTGAGGAAAACATTGGGCGCAATACCTCTTTTACTTCTACACAAGACAATTCTTTCCCAAGTATTTTCCCCCGCAAACTTATCTTTTTTAATCCTGCAATAAGATCTCGAACACTTCCTTTGATATTTTGAGAGAGGAAATAGGCAATTTCATTATCAAGAGAAAGATCATAATCTCGCATTCTCTTTTTAAGAATAGAGACCCTATCCACTTCATTCGGATGCATAATTTCAACCGATTGTCCGGATTGAAATCGTGAAACAAGCCTTTCTTCAATATCAGAAATCTCATATATCATCTTATCCGCTGTTAGTATAATAGGTTTCCCCCTATTATATAACTCATTAAAAACATGAAAAAATCTTTCCTGCAATCCGGGTTTTCTGGAGATAAATTGAATATCATCTACAAGGAAAAGATCGAGATTTATATATTTTTCTCTAAAAGAGACATTATTTTTATTTGTAATGGATTTTACCATATCATTAAAGAAACTTTCCATTGTACAATATCCAACCTTAATGGAAGGGGTTTTCTTTTTTATCCTACTGCCGATTGCTTGAAGTATATGAGTTTTTCCGAGACCGACACCGCCATAAATAAAAAGGGGATTGATGGTGTGATCATCTATGTTTTCTGCAAGATGCTTAGCATAACTATATGCAAGTTCGTTAAAAGCACCTACCGCCAACTTTTCGAATGTATATTCGGGATTCAAATAAAAATCCCTGTCATTTGTTTTGATCTTTTTAATATATGACGAAACATCGATATTCCGTTTTTCCCCTGATTTTCTTAATATTTTAAAGGTAAACTCCATTTCTTCACCGAAAATATCAGAAAGAGAATTGTTCAAGAGATCCGTATATTTACTCATTATCCATTCCCTTTTGAAAGATGTATCAATTCCAAAAACGATCTTATTTTTATTCACTTCCACCAGATGTACGGTTTGAAACCAGAGATTAAAATTATTCTCTCCAATTTCCTCTATAAGAATATTTTTTAGTAAGGGCCAGAGCTTATTTATTTTGGAACTCATTTTCATCTTCCAATAAATGATATTATATATATATATTTATTTCAAGAGGAAAACAAAAAAAATATTTCCCCTATATTTCGGAATTAAGGAAAAAGGAATTAAATATTTTCTTATATATTGGGAGATAAAAAAAAATAAAAAAAATCATTTCAATAATTTAATTTTAATTATATTGGTGTTTAAATCAACCTGTGGAAAACCTGTGGAAAGTCAACGATTTTTTGTGAAAAACTATGAATTCCCACGAATATAAAAGAAAATACAGCCCTAACCGGCAAAAAGAAACTGTGTAAAACTACAAATAATCTTACTTCAAATTTCATTATTAGCGACCTCTCGTGGTCTCCCGCTTGTTTTCGGATTTTAATATTGTTTTCCCCCCATCCACTCATTTACTCATACACTCATTCCCTTACTCTTCTTTAAAAATTATAGATTCTCGGTCAAATAATCTAAAGGCAAGTGTTATAAAAAAGAATGCAAGAAAAAAACTTTCAGATAAGGTAATAATAAGAAAAGTCGGATTTATTTCCAATAGAAAAATACTTTTTAAAAGTAGGGATATATTTATGATCGGAATAAAAGCATTAACCATATTAGGTTCAATTCCCGGTAGAAACGACACCATTGCAGGGAATATAACGATCATTGTCAGGGGTTGTATATAACTCTGTGCCTCTTTTACTGATTTGGAAAATGTTGAGATTGCAAAGATCAAAGCGGAAAATATCATAGATATAGGAATTATAGCAAAGAAAGAGATCAGGAAAGTTACAGGAGATATATTTGCTGAAAATGCACTTGAAGCTGGAACGATCTTAAAAGTTAGTGTAAAAGAGGTTAGTGATGCAAGAGCGGTAATAATAGATATTAAAACAGTCGTTAGATATTTTCCTACAATTATTTCTCTTCTTGTCGCCGGAGAGGAAAGAAGTGTTTCAAGGGTTCCCCTCTCTTTTTCTCCAACGGTAAGATCTATTGCCGGATAGGTTGCACCGGTTAGGCTTATTATGATAAGGAAATAGGGTAATAACAATGCTAAAAAAACATTTTTCATTTTCTTTTTGCTTGCAATATTCTCAATTTTTGTCTTAACGATATCGAATATGGAATGCGGCACATTATACTTGCCGAGAGCGATCTCTATTTTCTTATCCTTGAATTGCCTGATCGATTTTTGCAGTTTTTCGTATTTTATTGAATTTGCTGTTTTAGATCTGTCAAAGGATGTTGTGAAAAGATAGCTTTCATTTTGTCTTGTCACATCGATATAAAAATGGATGTTCTTTTCCGTAAGTAATGATTTGTAGGAATTTTCTTGAATTTTTTGTAGTTTTATATTATTGTTGTGAAAAACCTCTTTTAGAATCTCTTCGTTTTTGCTATAACCGATCTTTATCACATCGGTGGAAATTTTTTGTATCTGTAATTGCATTATGTATGAAACCCCGACCATTAACAATGGAAAGGCAAGAAGCGGTACGATTATCATTGAAACGATCACTCTTTTATCCCTGAATATATCAAGAATCTCCTTTTTAAAGATTATTTTAACTAAATTCCATCTCATATTAAGCTCCTATCAGGTTTAAAAATATATTTTCAAGAGACTGCTGCGGATAGTTAGTGAAAATCTTTGCAAGTGTTCCATTATATATTAGTTTTCCCTCGTGTATTATACCGATATCATCACATAAATATTCAGCCTCCGATAAAATATGAGTAGAAAGAATAATTGTTTTTCCTCTCTTTTTACTTTCATTTATAAAGTCAACAATTGTTTTTGAGGTTAAGACATCAAGTCCCAGAGTCGGTTCATCTAATATCAAGATATCGGGATTGGTTATCATCATTCTTGCAATGGAAACCTTTTGCTTTTCTCCTGTTGACATTTTTCCGCAATGTTTGTTGAGAATGGACTTCATATCAAGTAATTCCACGATGTCATTAAATCTATCATTTATTGTTTTTTTATCAATACCGGTTAATTGTCCGAAATATTGAACAATCTCTTCCGGCTTTAATCGATCATAGAGCCCTGTATTCCCCGATACAAATCCCAATCTCTTTCTATGTTCTATCTTTTCAGTATATATAGATTTACCATTATATAAAACATCCCCTTTTGAGGGGGATAAGAGGGTTGCGATTATCCTCAATGTAGTTGTTTTCCCTGCTCCATTTGGTCCTAAAAGTCCAAATATTCTGCCGGGTTCTACATTAAATGATATCCCCTGAACCGCTTTGACTATACCTTTTTTATGGGATTTGAAATTTTTATAAATTTCCTTTATTTCAAGCATAATTGCTCCTTTGCATTTTTATAATATTATAATGGTTTTAGAAATATTGTCAAATATGAGACATTTACGAAACAATTTTTTCTTTACATTTTCAAGTTTTTGTTATATAATAACAGTATGAAAACAATTGGACTGATCTGCGGACTTTCATGGGTCTCTACAATTAAATACTATGAGAGATTAAATGCAATGGCAAACGCCAAATCTAAGGAAAATCAATTTATTGAAATCCTTCTTTACTCTTTTGATTTTTCGGAAATTCAAGAATTACAGGAAAAAAATGATTGGGAGAAAATAGAAAAAAAAGTTTTAAAAGCTGCTGAGATTTTGGAAAACGGCGGTGCAAATTTTATATTGATATGTTCAAACACAATACATAAAATAGCAAATTCCATTGAAAAGAACATTAATATACCGTTGATAAACATTATAGATGTTACTGGAAATGCCATCGTAAATATGGGACTGAAAAAAGTCGGACTATTGGGAACCGAATTTACAATGCAAGAACCCTTTTATAAAGAGCGGCTAAGGAAAAAATTTGATATAGAAATAGAAATACCTAACCAAAAAGATATAACAATCCTGAATAATATAATATTTAAACTCCGAAAAGCCATAAAAGAGGGACATTACATAAAAGCCAAGTCAAAGGTCAAAGGTCAAAAGTCTAAGGTCTAAAATAGGAAAATAAGGAAATAAGAAAAAC
>JAUXGM010000081.1 GCA_030622125.1 bacterium
AGTACACCTAATACATGAAAAATTAAAACATATAGATTACGATAATTATGAGATTAATAAAATTGATAAATTAAAAACTATTAATAACTTAGGAAGAATAAAAACTCAAAACTCTGAATACATAGTAGTTGGCTCACACCCTCTAACAATAATAAAAATTTCAAATTATAATATTAGTTATTATGTAAAGGATAATTATAAATATTCACTTATACCTTACAAGATAAAAATAGTTGAAGGTAAATTGAAAGGAAATCACAACAGAAAAGGAAGTTATCTTAAAATATATTGCTATAAGAGCTTTAAGGAAAAAGTAATTGTTAAATTTAATTTAAAGAACAATAAATTTATAGATGAATAAAATGATTTATTTCTTCTTCAGTGTGAAATATAAAATAGTTTATGATATAAAAAAACAGATAGGAGAAAAAAAATGAAAGCACGGCAAACAATAATTAAACTTTTTTATAAAAATTCATTAAAAGAATTAAAAAATGGAAAAAAGAAAAAAAATAACTAAAATATTTATAGTTGTAATCCTTATTTTTAAAATAATTACTCCTATTTTCATTTTAAGTGATAGATTATTTGTTAGTGAAACATATTTTCCTATTAAAGATTTATCAATATATCGTGAAGGAAATTTTATAAAAATTTCTAACAGTATTTTTTGGCATGCTCTGAAAATTAATAATGTCGGGGGAAAATTTTATGATAGACTTAAAAAACAAAATAAAATAAAAATATATTATACAAAAGTTTACAAAATCCCGATTGGTATAGAAATTATGGGAATAGTTTATAAAACAAAATCCTATAATCAATTCAATTTAATGTTTCTTTTTGGTGTTTTGCCCTTCATGTTCTTAAGTTATACTGATATCGAAATTCAAAAACCTGATCCTACTATTGAAATTCTCTCAGAGAAAAATGTTAAGGAATTAAATTTTAGGCATAAAGCTGGAAATTTAGTATATTATTTACTTGGGGTAGTTTTTATATTATTTTGTTTAATTCCAATTATAGGTTTTTTTATAGTATTATTTTAAAGTGAAAAAATGAAAGCACGGCAAACAATAATTAAACTTTTTAAAATTATTTTATAGTAAAACTTGACAAATGTATTTTATTTTAGTATAATATAGTGTATTAAAAATACACTAAAATATAAGAGGGTAAAATTATGATAGAAAAAGGTAAAAAATTGCAAAACTTATTAAGAATGCAAAAAGAGGGTGTACCTTTTTTTGCTTCTTATTTAAAAAATAAAGGATATCCCAAAGAACTTTTACGCTTGTATATAAAAAGCGGTTGGATAAAAAGATTAGATAGGGGAGTTTATATAGAATCAAATAATGAAATGACATTGGAAGGATTATTATTTGCTTTACAGCAACAATTATCATTGAATATATTTCCAGCTGCTAAAACAGCTTTGGATTTACTGGGAGTAAGGCAATATGTTTTACAAGAAAATCATGAGTTTTTGGCTTTTTGCCATAATACTCCCAACGAAATACCAAAGTTCGTGAAAGAAAATAATAATTTAAAAATAAAATATACAAAACTGTTTGATAATGAAAAATTAGGTTTAACACAGCTAAAAGGGAAATTACCGTTATATTTATCAAGTCGGGAAAGGGCAATATTGGAAACAGTTTATATGGTAAAAGATGCCGATGATTTTAAGGAAACTTATGAGTTGATAGAATTATTGCTTGATTTAAGAGGAGAATTATTACAAAATCTTTTATTGGCATGTAAATCTATAAAAACAAAGCGCTTATTTTTGTTTTTAGCAAAATATGTTAATCAACAATGGTTTAACTTGTTAAATATGAAAGCAATTAAGCTCGGTAAAGGTCCCCGTGAAATAATAAAAAATGGGATATATAATAAAGAGTTTATGATAACAATACCAAAGGATTTTTATGAATATCAATAAAAAATATTTTGAACAAGCAAAATTAATATTACGAGTTATACCAATAATTTTTGAACACAATGTTTTTGCATTAAAAGGTGGTACCGCTTTGAATTTTTTTTATAAAAATTTGCCTCGTCTTTCTATTGATATTGATTTAACATATTTAAAAATAAATAATAGAACAAGTGCAATTAGCGAAATAAATTCTGAGCTAAATTACTTTAAAGATAGGATTAGTAAAATTTTAGGTTTTAAAATTCAATATACAAAATCTCTAAAAAATCCAGTAGGTAAATTAATAGTTATGTCTGAAAAAGCAAGAATAAAAATAGAACCCAATCCGATAATAAGAGGGAATATATTACCAATCAGATATATAAATTTAAGCAAAGAATCTCAAAATTTATTTGAATTGAATGTAAAAGCAAAATGTATAGATGAAAAAGAAATTATTGCAAGTAAAATGGTTGCAGCACTTGACAGACAACATCCACGTGACTTATTTGACATTATGCTATTAATAGACAAAAATGAAATTTCCGAGGACATAATCAATTTATTTATTATTTATGCTTTGCAATCACCACGACCATTAATTGAAATAATAAATCCCAAATTAAAAGAATTAAATCAAACATATAAAAATCATTTTATTGGAATGACTTTTGTGAAAACTGATTTGGAAAAATTGATAAAAGTAAGAATAAAATTAATTGAAATGCTCAAAGAATCAATTACAAATGATCAAATTAAACTTTTTATTTCCTTTTATGAGCTAAATCCCAATTGGGATTTAATAACCTTTAAAAATATAGAAAAATTTCCAGGAATAAAATGGAAAATAACTAATTTAAAAAAAATATCCAAAACAAAAAGGAAAAAGGAATTGAATGATGTAATAAGTTATTTTGCATGAATATAGATACACAGGGTTAAAATTTTTGTATTGCACGATTTCTCAATTGACCAATCGTGCTTTGGGTTAGGTGTAGTTCTTTTGAATGGTATTTGCGTATTTGCGTAATTACGCAAATACGCAATAAGGGATTTTGGAAATTGTTTAACTCGACAAAAATTTGACAAAATAATCATTTTATTCTATAATAAAATAATAGGAGAAGAATATGAAGCGAAATCTTTTCATTATCATTCTTTTAATGATTTTTATTACATCCGTTGCACAGGATGATACAATACATCTTGTATTACTCCATACGAATGATATCCACGGAAATGTGGGAGCATCAACTGCTTTTTGGATGAACCCCGAATTTCCACCGTTACTTGGCGGTGTTGCTTCAATTGCAACCTTGATAGAAGAGGTGAGAAAAGAGGCGTCGGAATCCGGAGCTTATGTTTTACTTATTGATGCCGGTGATATATGGCAGGGAACACCGGTCGGCGAGAAAACCGATGGTAAGGTAGTTTTGGATTATTTTGAAGCGGCAAAATATGATATGTGGATACTCGGAAATCACGATTTTGATAAAGGAGTCGGTCTGGTAAAAGAGATGATCGCTTATTCAAAACCTCCTGTTATTACGGCAAATATACTTGATTCCGAAACCGGTGAATTTCCCAATTGGGGAGGTGGCAATATCAAACCGTATATTATAAAAGAATACGGACCGATCAAAATAGGTATAATTGGAATAATTACCGATGATATGCCTACATTGGAGCCGGAAAAAAACTTAGAAGGAATTAAATTTACCTTATCGGCTTCTACGATTATGAAATACCGGGACGAACTTAAAAGTAAGGGATGCGATATTATCTTTGTTTCGGGTCATACCGGGATTTCCTACCATGTTCCGGAAAAATACAAGATATTGGTGGAATTTGAAAAAGAAGCAATTGCAAATGGTTTAAAATACGGAACACCCGAGTATGTGGAATTTATATATAAAAAAAAGGGATTTGGACTCCAGGATCACGATCTTTCAGAATTAGTGCCCGGGATAGATGTTTTAATAGGCGGTCATTCCCATACCGGCCTTTTCCCGCCTTATGAAGATCCTCGAAACCATACCCTTGTCGTTCAGGCATATTCAAAAGGATCTGCTCTTGGAAGATTGGATCTTTATATTGATAAAAAGCATAAAGCAATAATAAAATACAAAAGCACTAACTATACACCATTTGTTGATAGCTCTGCACCCGATAAAAAGATAGAGGCAAAAATCAACAAATATATATATGAGAGCGAAAAAGATCTTAGAAATATAATTGCAGTCAGTAAAACTCCGATAACACGAGGGAACGATGAAACCCTTCTTGGAGGTATGATCGCTGATGCATTAAGAGAAGAATATAATGTTGACTTTGCACTATTTAATAGGGGAGGTATGCGAGCCGACCTTCCTGCCGGTGAAATAAGCGGAAAAGATGTATATAAAACCTTACCCTTTGGAAATACAGCAGTACTAATTGATATTCCCGGTAGAGATCTGATAACAATTCTCCAGATAGGTTTTTCCGGAAAAAGAAGGGATACGCAAATTTCCGGCGTCAAGGTGGTTTACAATCCGTCGTTTGAAACAAAAAATAAACTTTGTGATGCAAAATTTATAGATGGAACTCCAATAGAACTCGATAAGACCTATAAAATGGTTACTTCAAATTATCTTGCAGAAGGGGCGGTCGGCTATAACCCCTTTAAAAAATTGCCTCAGAAAAATACATTTACACCGATCAGGGATATTTTAGCTCATTATCTTGTAAATCACACTCCGATTGATAAAAAACTCGATGGCAGGATAAATCGAAATAAAACAGCCGAGATGAACCCTGAGTTCAAGAGCTTGCTTGAAAAAAAAGAAAAATAGAATAGCATTGATATGCCGAAAAAAATAGTTTATTATGATCTTAATAATGAATTTCATGAGTATGTCCTTAAAAAAAATTATATTACAATCGGCAGAAAAGAAGATAATGACATTGTTTTAAGGGATCTTTTTGTTTCAAGATATCATTGTAATATCCTATTTGATAATAATCTTCATTCCATAATGGATAAAGGAAGTAAGTTCGGGACATTACTGAACAATGAAAAAATAGAAAAGGCAGTGTTAAAAAAAGGTGATGAGATAAAAATAGGGAATATTACATTTTACTTTATAGACGCCGATGAAAAATTCCAAAAAAAGAAGAGAACAAAAAGGCAAAAGGGAATGGCTCTTGATTCAACAGATGAATTGGACCTTATTATATCATCTATCAGCGATTCCGAAGAAGATGTAAATACTGAGCGGTTAAATGAGGTCTTAAATAATATTAAAATGAAGCAGATCGTTTATCAAAGGAAATTAAAAAATTATCAAGTAATGTATAGAGTTGGAACTATGATCAATTCCATCTTCGATTTTAATATTCTTTTAAAGATGGTACTTGATCTTGCAATTGAAGTAATTGAAGGTGATCGTGGTTATATAATGTTAAGGGATTCAAATACGGGAAAAGATACGATCAGTGTCAATAAAAATATTGATAATCCCCAAAAATTTCTTTCAAGATCCATTATTAAAAAAATTGAAAAGGAAGAAAACCCTATCATTATAAATCAATCCGATTTGACAAGCAAAGATTATGGTGAAAGTGCTCTTATATCCAACATAAGTTCTGCTATAATGTCCCCGCTCTTAAATAAGGATATGGAATTTATGGGAATGATCTATGTCGATAGAAAATTAAAATTTACCTCATTTAATGAAAATGATATAGATCTTTTGAAAATATTTTCTTCCTATGTTTCAATATCAATTGAAAATTCACAATTATTTGATAAGGTTCGTGAAGAGGAGAAGATAAAGATCAATTTAAACAGGTATCTATCTCCGGCAATTGCAGATATGATCGCTAAATCAGTAGATATTAAACTCGGCGGCAAGGAAATGGATATCTCAATTATGTTTATAGATATAAGGAATTTTACACCTATGTCGGAAAAATTAAAACCGAAAGAAGTTGTTTCACTTTTAAATAATTTTTTTGAATTTACCGCTCAATACATATTTAAATACAATGGTACACTTGATAAATTTATTGGTGATTGTGTAATGACTATATACGGTGCACCGATTAATGACAAACTGCATGCAGATAATGCTGTCCAAACAGCACTTGATATAAAGAAAAATTTTTTAAAGCAATTTAAGAAAATGGCAAAAAAAGAGTATAATGTTGAATTGGATATCGGTATCGGTATAAATTCAGGTCCGGCAATTGTCGGCAACATCGGAACAAGTCAAAGAATGGATTTTACCGCAATATCGGATACCGTCAATACAGCAGAACGTCTGGAAAGCAACTCAAAAAATGCTTCTATTTACATCTCTGAATCTACAAAAAACAAATTAAAAGGAAAATATAAAATAATATCAAAAGGAGAAATGAAACTTAAAGGAAAGGAAAATTTATTTAAGGTATTTGAGGTTGTTAAATGAAAGATAGGGTATTGATTGCCGGGAGCAATGGATTTGTTGGTAGATATTTAAAAAGAGAATTTAATGAAGATGATAATATATTTTACACAGATGTTATTAAAAAAGATGATGACAATTATATTGCCTGTGATATTACAAAATCCGAACAGGTTGATGATTGCATTCAAAGAGTTAAGCCCGATGTAATTCTCTATCTTACATCTCAAAGTTCTGTCAAAAGATCATTTGAAAATCCTTTGAAAACATTCAATATAAATGTTGAAGGATTGATCAATACCTTAGAAGCGATTAAAAAGTGGAATATTCATCCTTATTTTATCTTCATTTCGACAATTGAGGTCTATAAAAAATCAAATGCAAAGATAAATGAAAGAACTCCATATCTATGTGAAAACCCTTATGCAATTTCAAAGGCAACAGGAGAATATCTTATAAACCTTTATAAAAAATTAAAGATCATTGATGGAATAATAGTTCAACCGGTTGCACATATCGGACCCGGTCAATCCAAGGAGTTCTCTATATCAAGTTTCGCCTATCAGCTCGCACAATTGGAAAAAGATGATAAAAATGAACTTTTTGTAGGTAATCTTGATATTGTACGGGACATTGTGGATGTCCGTGATGTTGTAAAATTCTATAAATTTCTTGTAACAAACCAGCCGAAAGAATTTAAAAAGATCATTCTTGCTTCCGGCAAGGAATACAATTATCAAAATATTATTGAACAATTGATCTCGTTATCTAAAAGAAAAAATATTAAGACGGTTACGGATAAAAAAAGATTAAGGACAATTGATATAAAATACCTTGTAGCAAGCCCCGCATATACTATGTCAAAATTAGGATGGCGTCCTGAAATTCCTATTGAAAAAACACTTTCGGATATATTAAATTATTGGAGAGAACATATTTGAAAGATATTGTCGTATTTATCGGGACCCGCCCGGATACATTAAAACTCATTCCGATTATTAGCATTCTGAAAAAAAATAATGTTTCATTTGACATTATTGCAACAGGTCAACATATATCCCTTTTGAAAAAGGTCTTAAATGAATTCGAGATTTTTCCAGATGACTATTTTATGATTAAAAGGGAAAATCTTTTGGATTTTTCCGGAAAGTTATTTATAAGATTAAAGAATCATTTTAGTGAGAATTCTTATAAACTTGCAATCGTTCAAGGGGATACAACAACATCCGCAATTTGCGGACTTGCATCATTCTATTCCGGCATCAAGGTGATCCACATTGAAGCAGGTCTTAGAAGCGGAGATATACATAACCCGTTTCCGGAAGAGGTGAACCGTAAGATCATTGCTCAAATTGCAGATATTCACTTTGCTCCAACTCAAAAAAACAGAAGAAATCTAATAAAAGAGGGCGTGTCAGGTGAAAATATTATTGTAGTCGGCAATACAATAATTGATCTTGCCTCTGATATTTCCAAAGATTTTGAAGAAAAAGAAAAATATATCTTTATTACATTACACAGAAGAGAAAGCTGGGGTAAAAAGATCGAGCAGATGTGTTATGCTATTAAGGAATTAAGTAATATCTATTGTAATTACAATTTTATTTTTCCGATCCATCCGAATCCTATTGTAAAAAACGGGATCAAGAGGATACTGGGAAAGAGCAAGGTAAAATTATTCGGACCCTTTTCATATAAAAAAACAATAAAATATCTCAAAGAAAGTAAACTTATATTAACGGATTCAGGTGGTATTCAGGAGGAGGCATCTTTTTTTGGAAAACCGATCGTGGTATTGCGAGAAAAAACGGAAAGACAGGAATTGGTAGAAAAAGGTATTGCAGTATTGGCTGGATCTAAAAAAACGGAAATCATTAGAATTACAAGAAATATTCTTGACAATCCATCGGTATATTCAAATATGAATAAAAAAATAACGGTTTACGGT
The DNA here is from genome assembly GCA_030622125.1 of bacterium. GTDB lineage: Bacteria > AUK180 > AUK180 > AUK180 > AUK180 > JAUXGM01. The sequence continues at coordinate 8,297 of JAUXGM010000081.1, forward strand.
AATGGAAATTCCGCAAAAAAAATATTTGAGGTATTAAAAAGGCAATTTTGTGTTAAATAAGATCAGGGAAGAGGTAAGTGAATACTTAGAACATTTAAGATTATTCAGCAAGAATATTAAACTTTTTCTTTTCGGGATTTTTTTTATTGGTCTTGGATTTTCCATATTTAATCTACTTTTCAATCTTTATTTAAAGGAATTAGGATTTGGAGAGGGATTTATCGGCGAGGTGCTTTCCGCTAGTTCGCTTGGCGGTGCAATACTTGCGATACCACTTGCATTGATCCTCCCGAGAATAAAAATAAAAAGGATCATAATTATAATGCCTCTGCTTTTCTTTGCCGCTTTGATCACTCAAACCTATTTTACACAATGTTCAATAATACTTATCTCTTCCTTTTTTAAGGGTTTGGTCTTCTCTGCTTATATTATTATCGGCGGTCCTTTTTATATGAGAAATTCCTCTCCAAAAGAGCGAACACATATTTTTGCCGTTTCTTCGGCACTTGGACTTGCGTCGGGATTTATCGGAAATATTGTTAGCGGCTTTATATATAAATTATCAGGGGGCTTTTTTTCAGAACCGGTATATCAATATCGATTTACCCTATCATCGGGGGCGTTTCTTTCCCTTCTTGCAATATTCTTTTTTTTATTTCTTAATACAACAAACCTGAGTGTTGCTCATCACAAAAAAATAATTGTATCCGATTTTCCTTTGAAGTTTTTGTTAAAGGTCGGCTTATGCCAATTGATCATAGGACTTGGTGCCGGTATGCTCATTCCATTTTTGAATCTTTTTTTTAAAGGGGTTTGGCACATAGTTCCATCAAAATTAGGCATCTTATTTGCTGTTTCTCAGGGATTTATGTTTGTTGGAATTATTCTCGCCCCTGTCTTGAAAAAATATGTCGGAATGGTAAAAGCGGTGGTTATTACCCAACTTATTTCTATCCCCTTTATGTTCTTACTGGGCTACTCTAAGATCTATTGGCTTGTAGTTATTGCATTTTTTTTAAGGGCAACATTTATGAATATATCTCAACCGTTGATAGTTAATTTTATAATGGAAAATGTTAAAGAAAGATTTCAATTTATAGCCGGTGCAATAACCGCTTCCGCCTGGACGGGTGCCTGGGTGATCTCATCATTCTTCGGTGGAAGAATAATAGAGAATTACGGGTTTAAATGGGTTTTTTTGATTGCGATCTGTCTCTATTTACTTTCATCTGCCCTTTATTACTTTTTCTTTGCGAAATGTGATAAAAAGTAAATAGTAAATGGCAAAAGCCGTAGGGGTAGACCCGTGTGTCTACCCGTTGAGAGGTTAATAGGTTGAAAGGAAAAAAAACCGTAGGGGTCGTTCGTGAACGACCCATTTAGAGTTTGGGGTTTGGGGTTAATAAGAAAAACAATGTTAAACTCCGTTACCAACAAAAGAGGGACATTACCGAATACAATTGACAATGGACAATGGACAATTGACAATGAAAAAAAGACAAATACAAACTCAGAAAACAGGCGGGACGTACCTTCCCGTATCAGATACGGGATAAACTCCGAAGGTGCGTCCCAAGAAAGTTGAGGTGTGTCCCGGATTCTTCCTTAGATAACGATAGACTATCCGAGAACAATATAGACAAGGGAAATAGAATCAAAAGTTCAAAAGAAAATGCACCGAAAACGGGCGGGACACACCGAAAACAGTTGAGAGTTGAGAATTGAGAGTTAGAAAAACAGTATTCAGTACTAAGTACTAAGTATAAAGTGAAAAGAAAAAGAAATGGAATAACCACAGAGCACTAAAAGCAGTTGAGAATTGAGAGTTGAGAGTTAGAAAAACAGTATTCAGTACTAAGTACTAAGTATAAAGTGAAAAGAAAAAGAAATGGAATAA
>JAUXGM010000045.1 GCA_030622125.1 bacterium
TATTAAATTCAGAAAACAGGCGGGACGTACCTCGGATGTTCAGGTGCGTCCCAAGAAAGTTGAGGTGTGTCCCGGATTCTTCCTTAGATAACGATAGACCACCCGAGAACAGTATAGACAAGGCAATAAGGAAACAAGGGAATAAGGGAATAAGTAAAGAAGATTTAAGATTTGAAATTTGGAGTTTTCTGTCACTATTCACTTTTCACTATTCATTTTTCACTTGTTTTTTTGGTGTGTCCCAAGATTGTGTCCCGGATTCAATAGAATCGGCTACCAAGGAAATCCAGTTGCCTGTCTGCGTGCTGTCGCACAGCACAGGCAGGCAAACTCCGTAAACATCATTGTTGCAATATTTAATTCCGTCAAATCCGTGATTAAATAAATCTTATTTCGCAAAAAACTAAATCAAAATAAAAATTTGACTTTTTATGTTTTTTTTGATAAAATGGGGAATGAATATTTTTAGGAGAAATTGTTATGCCACAACATAAATCGGCTATTAAAAGGATGAAGCAGAACCAAAAAAGAAGAGCAAGGAACAGTTATTATATTTCAACATTAAAAACCTATGAAAAGAAATTTTTAAAAGCGATTGATGATAAAAAAGATTATGATGAGTTGAAAAAACTATACAATAAACTTGTTTCTCTCTATGATAAAGTTGCTGATAAAGGAATTATACATAGAAATAAAGCGGCGAGAAAAGTTTCAGCTTTCACAAAAAGAATCAATGGAATAAAACCGGCAGATTCTCAATAAATTCTTCAAAATAAAATTTTTTTAATGATTGAGTGGTAACTTCACCTTTTAATTTAAGTTCCAGGGTAAACAATAAACTCAATTGTTTTTTAAAATATTTTTGAGTTAATTTTCTTACAGATGTAACGATCTCCCTTTTTTTATTAAATGGTGCCTGAAAAGAAGCTGCAATATCCTTTTCATTATTGGTTTTTTCCATTACCTTTTTTACGGACAAATTTCTTTTGTATGTCCACCAGAGTCGAGTCAATAGAGTCATATCCCAATTACTTGCAGATTCATTGATGATGCGGGTAAGATATTTTAATGCATTGTCCTTCCTGCCAAAAAGAGCGGCATCGCAAAAATCAAAAAGTGAGATTATCTTGAAATCACCTACGCCTTCATTTATATCTGCCAATTCAATATAATCCTTATCGTTTGTATAAAGTATCAATTTATCAAGTTCTGATCTTATTGTAGCTAATGTTCCATCCGTTCCCTCAATAATGTAAGGTACTATATCGGGTGAAATTTTCTTTTTATTTGATCTCAGGTAGTTTAGTACCCATTGCGTCGTATCTCTTTCACTCAATTTATATGCAATATAGTAAGCAGCATACTTTTTTTCCAACAGTTTCTTGAATTCCGGCACCCATTTTTTTTGAGGTGGTGTTTGGATCTTATTTGTAGAAAGGAGTATCACAACAATATCAACTGTTTTTGATACCCACCGTCCTGAATTTAACACCTTCAGTATTCCTTCCTTTGATTTTGCGGAAAAGTCATCAAAATAATTAATTAAGATAACTCTTTTTGAGAAAAAAGATGCCTGACAGATATGGGTTTCAAGTGTTTTTTCATCCTCATAATTTTCAGGAAGAATCTCCTGATAACTAAAAGGACTGTTGTTGTTGCCGAGAACAACATTCTTTATTTTTTTTACACTTTCCTTTTTAATGTAATATTCATCTCCATCAAGAATATAAAGTGGAAACATCGGGTCTACGATAATATCATCTGTTTTTCTTAATGTTTTTTTCATCGTTTAAATATCCATTCCTTTGAACTGTATTTCTCATTTGCAAGTTTTTCAGCGAGTTTTTTTTCTTTATCCGATAGGGTATATTCGTTGGTTGTATATATCTTTGAAAGAGAATTAATTACAGTATTCTCCACATCACTTACAGTAATTTCATTAGGTATGAGATCATTTATTCCCTTCACACTTTTTTTCAAGTGTGCAGCACTGATTTTATAGATATCGCTCCAAAGATCGTAATCAATGGTAAAGATAATTGAACCATGCTGAAGAAACTTTTCATGATCCCTATACTGAGCACTGCCGATAACCTTATGTCCATTTAAAGTTATTTCATACAGGGAAGGAGCATCAAAACAATTGGGAGAATTTGATCTTTTTTCACTCTCGGAAACATTTATATCTATCCCGAGAACATTAAACGCTTCTTTGAAAATTCCGGCAACCTTATAATATGATGTCAAAAGATCACTTTTTGCAAAGTAATGATCATACCCTCCGATCATGCTGTAAGTCAATTCGTAATGATGGATCACCCCACGCCCTCCGGTCATTCGCCTAACGATAGAGATATCGTTTCTCTCTTTTAATTCCTTGAATGGCTCGGATCTCTGAAAATACCCAAGAGAGAGAGTCGGTTTATCCCAAAGATAGAATCTAAAAAGCGGTGGAACTTCCCGATTATAGTTTTGAAATAACGCTTCATCAATGCCCATATTTAAATAGGCATTATTACTCCTTACTTTCAGTATTCGTATCATTTTCAACTTTTGTTATATGAAATTGGTCAACCTGCTTTTTTAAATTATTCGATATGTTGGAAAGTTCAATTGCTGCTGCCGAAAGTTCTTCCATTGAAGCTGCCTGTTCCTCCGTAGAAGATGATGCCTCCTCCGTAGATGCAGCACCTTCCTCCGAGATCGCTGCTATCTCAAGAATGGATTCATTTATCTTCTGTGTACTATCAACCTGTTCCCCTATCATCCCATTTATTTGATTAAGATTATCATTTGCTTTTGCAATGCCGTCTGCTATCTTTAAAAAAGCATTCTCTGTATTTGCAGAAAGATGGGATATTCCCTTTATAACCTCGGCTCCATTAGAAATTGTACTGGCAAGCGTTTCTATCTGTTTTTGAACACTTAATATTGTGATCTCTACCTTTTCGGATTCTTCAGAACTTTGTTCGGATAATTTTTTTACCTGCTCGGCAACAACTGTAAAACCTTTTCCCGCTTCCCCGGCACGGGCTGCTTCTATTGCTGCATTGAGGGCGAGAAGATTTGTTTGGCTTGCAATATTTTTAATTGAATTTACAAATTCTCCAACCTTGGTAGAAAGAATGCTTAATTCACTTATTAATTGTTCTATATTCTCAAAAAGTGTCGTTACTTCATCTAAATTGGTAAGTGAATTCTTAACCTCTTCTTTACTTCCGGAAGCAAGGGTTGAAAGTTCTTCAAAATTTACAAGGGTATTCTTGGAATTTTCCTTTATTGAAACTGAAAAATCAGCAACCTTTTTAATAAAATTCTTCACATTCTCAACCTTTTCAGATTGATGCATCATACCATCGGAAAGTTCTTCTATCGTGGACGAGATCTCCTCTGTCGATGCCGACATTTCTTCTGCGGCAGAGGATAGATTCTCAGAATATTCAAGTATATTATTTGATATCTGAAATATCTTAGAGACCAGCCCTTCCAACATGCTCAAAAATTGGTTTATGTAATAACTCATTTCGCCAAGTTCATTTCTATCTTTATAATCTATCCGAAAGGAAAGATCTCCCTTACCTTCTACAAGTTCAAAAAGTGCTTTTTTTGTATTTCCCAATCCTGAATTCATCTTATTAATTACGAATATTCGCGTCAAAACTATAATACCCGCAAAGATAAGTAAAAATAGAATTGTAATATTGGCAATTAAGTTAATATTCTTTTTTATTACATTTCTGCTCAATATAACCTTAACATATCCGATTAGTTGACTCTCATCATTATAACCTGCATAAACAGGATCATAAAATAGAGATGTATCTTTTTTTGTTAAGATATTATTTTTGCCTTTCAAAATTGATCTTCTTAAATTCTCCGGAATTTGTTTTTCTTCCTTCTCATCTTTGCCCAGTTTGCCCAGCCCGATAATTAAACTACCTGTTTCATTATAGGTACCCGACCAGAGAACGCTCTTTACTCCTAAAAGAGGTTCTAATGAACCTTTTAAAAGATTGGAGTCATCCGTTAAAATTCCAAGTTTAGTTGAAAAGGCAATGTTTTGACAAAGTGCTAATCCGACACTATTTATCTTTTCAATTGCATATTTTCTTGTCATAAAAAAGAAACATGCCATTACTACAAGTGAAATAAAGATAAAACTATACATCAACAATGATAGCTGAAAAGCAATACTTTTTTTAAATTTACCGGTTTTCACTTCTTTCTTTTTCATATTATAAACCTCACTTATTTAATTCTGTTTTGATCCTATTTGCCGCTTTTTTTAATCCCTCTTCAGGCTCTATCATATCCAACATGATCATCTCAATTGCCTCCGATAAGATATTTCTTGAAGTATACCATCCGGAAGATCGGGGTTCAAAATAAGCATAATCAAGTTCCTTCATCGGGACAAGAATTGTAGGATCTTCTTCAATTGCCGCCTTCATAATTGTCGTTTCAAGGGCGGATCTTCTTACGGGCAGATAATTGGTTTTAATCGCCCATTTTGCCGTTATTTCAGGACTCGTTAGCCAATGTAAAAATTCCCAGGCTGCTTCTTCTCTCTTCTTTGATGATTTTAATATAACAATATTTGTTCCACTTAATATAACACCTTTCTTTTTATAATACGGTACCTCTGTTATACCAAGGTTGAATGTGAGTTTATTTTTCAAAAAATATTTTGAAACACAAGAAGTCATGATCATACCGACATCTCCGGCAGCAAAATTATTTTGAAAATCAAAACCCTGTCTTTTAAAACCGTATTTTCTATCAAGCAAGGATTTCCACCATTTTAGTGCATCAATACCTGGTTGTTCATAAAATTTGGGCTGCTTTTCAAGCCTATCGGTTATTTCACCACCAGACTGTAAAAGCAAGCATTCAAATGTCCAAACGCTTAAATTAAAGGCATATCCCCATTGATTGGGGATTCCATCCTGATCTTCATCCCTTGTTAATATTTTGCAAACAGTATCAAATTCACTTTCCGATTCTATGGGACTCCATCTTTTAGGCGGCTCAACATCAAATTTTTTGAACATATCCTTATTGTAGTAAAGTACAGGTACGCTTTTGTTACAAGGAAGCGACCAAAGCTTTCCTTGATAGGTATTATTTTTAATAAATGCAGGGAAAAAATCATTTTTCTCTTCCTCCGGTAACTTATCGAAATAATCCTGAAGTGGAACGATTATATCATTATCGATGAGTTTTGATGTCCATGATTCATACGCTTGCGAGATATCCGGAAGATTCCGTGCCGGTATTCCTGCAAGAAGAGATTGGATCAACGCCGAATAACTTCCTTTATTGATTGCCCTGATCTTATATTCCGGTTCTTTATGATTGTATTCATCAATTAAGCCATTTAAAACCTTAAGCATTGGTCCGCCCATTGAATGCCAAAAGACCAATTCTTTTCCTCTTGAATATTTTTTCGGATTTCTATTTCCGCATCCTAAAAGAAACAGCATTAAAAAAAATATGAGTAATAATCTATACTTTTTCATATATCCTCCTTATCCCTTTAGACCTGTTGTAGCAAGACTTTCTATTATTCTTCTTTGAACGAAAAAATAGAGTACGATCAAGGGAAGTATAACTATCGTAGAGGCTGCCATTAAAAGATTCCAATCCGTTCCGAACGATTGTGAAAAATTAGAAAGTCCGACCTGTAATGTCTGCATTTTCGGATCATTGGTAATGATCAATACCCAGATAAATGAATTCCATTGAAAAATAAAAGAAAAAAGTGCGGTGGTAACAAGGATCGGCTTTGAAAGTGGAAGTGCAATGTGTATAAAACCCATCCATATATTTCCACCGTCTATTCTTATTGAATCAAAAAGATCATTGGGAATTGACTTAAAGAACTGCCTCAAAAGAAAAATGTTGGTAACATTTGCAAGCCAGGGGAGAATAATGCCAAAATAGGTATTATAAAATCCCATCTTGCTTATGATAAGGTAATTAGGAATAAGAAGCATCTGGGATGGTATCATCATTGTTGCCAAAAATAGAGTAAATATCAGTTCTTTCCCTTTAAATATAAGCCTGGCAAACGCAAATGCCGCCATTGCGGCAAGTATCATTTGCAATAATGTTGATATGGAAGATGTAAAAACACTGTTGAAAAGATAGTAATTAAAATATTTGCCTTGCACCCATGCTCTTTTAAAATTTTCAAAGAGGAATCGCCTTTTTGTTAATTTATTCAAACTCGTTAAAACAATTCTTGACTTCCATTTTCTACCGCTTTTAATGATCTTTTTAACGGGGATCACTTCTGTTTTAGAGAGTTTTAATATTTTTACTTCAACGGATTCTTTCGGGTTCCGATTTCTATTTGATGTAAGGAAAATGATCTCCGTTTCGGAAAATTTTAATATCTCAATTTCTTTCTTCTTAAATCCCGTATAAAATTTCCCATCTTCTTCAATAATGTCATCGGGGGAAAGTAGTTCAATCCCGCCTGTTTCTACAGATCTCACCTTTTTATAGGGAACAAGCCCGTCTTTATAAATATAGAGATGCTTTTTCCCATCTTTAAACCCATGAATATTTTCTTCGTTTATATATCTAACACTATTATCATTTAATAAACGGATTTTTTTATAGGGAATACACTCGGTATAGGTTTTATAAATTTTTACCTTTACCTTTTTCCCCGATTTTGTATAAAATGTCTCACCTTTTTTTAGTAGTTCTTTATTATCCTTCAACTGTTTCCCCTGCGGATCAAAGAATTTCTTCTCCTTTTCAACAAAGTAATATTTTATCTTTGGCAATTGGAGGGGGTTCCCAAGAATTTCCGAGTCCGATTTTAATGCCGTATAAAGCATCCAGATGAATGGATAAAGAAAAATCAGTGCAAAAACAGATAAAATAACATACAAGAAAAATTTAGAAAAATAGTCACCGATTTTCATTGATATACCACCTTTTTTTCAGCGATTTTTCTTTGTACTACTGTTATAATTAAAATAATAAGAAACATTATAAATGCCATTGATGCGGCGTAACCAAGTTCCATATCTCTAAATGCCTTTTTGTACATATAAAATGCGGTAACAAGAGTGGTTCCAGCGGGAGAACCGCCATTTTCATATCCGGTCATTATGTAGATCGGCCCAAAGACCTGAAAGGAAAAAATCACAGAGATCGTAATTAGGAAATATATTGCCGGCGATAATAAAGGGATAGTTATATGAATGAACTGTTTTACTTTTGAAGCACCGTCAATCTTAGCAGCTTCATAGTAGGTAATCGGTATATTTTTTAATCCCGCAAGAAGAATGACGACCTGATAACCGCATACCTTCCATGATGTCATAAGAATAATTGAAAAAAGAGCCAATGACGGACCTCCGAAGAAGCCTTTCAAAAATTTCGCTTTCGGGTCAAACAATAATTGAAAGACACCTCTTGATTCTTCAAGCCATTTCAAACCTTGTCCTTTAGAAACAGATTGTATAATATAATTGAAGATACCACTTGATGGATCATAAAAGACCTTCCATATCGCTGCAATAGCAACAAGCGATGTAATATACGGAAGGAAATAAGTAGTTCTGAAAAAATTCTGCCCCTTTATTTTTTCATTAAGAAATTGTGAGAGCATTAGGGAAAAAATAAGAGTTAACGGTACGGATATTGCGACATACCAAACCGTATTGCCAAGTGATTGCCAGAAACTTGCATCATGAAATACGCGTATATAATTTTTTAAACCGATAAAACCGAGATTCTTTAATTCATACCGTTCAAAACTCATTATCAAAGCGTAAAGCATCGGAAATATCTTAAAGGTCAATAGTGCTAAAAGAGCAGGACCCAAGAATAATAAGACCCACTTAAAATTACTTTTTTTCATTTTCCGGTCCTATAATAAGGGGAGTAAAATTAAAATTTTCCACATCAAACAACCCTTTGTCGGTGATTTTAAGTTTTGGAATAACGGGCAGTGCCATAAAACCGAGTTGCATAAAGGGATCTTTAAGGGGACAGCCCATTTCTTTTGTAATTTTCAACAACTTCTGTAGCTCTCTATCGGTCTCTTCAATTGATATATTTGTCATTAAACCGGCAATGGGAAGTGGAAGATTCCCGATGATCTTGTTGTTCTTTGCAATTGAAAATCCGCCTTGCCTGCCTCTTATTCGTATTATCGCCCTTAGTATATCGGTAAAGTTCGTGCCAACGGCAATAATATTATGTGAATCGTGAGCAACGGATGAGGCAATTGCACCTTCTTTAAACCCAAAACCATGGATTAACCCTATGCCGATATTATCACTCGCCCTATGACGTTCCACTACGGTTACTATCAAGTAATCCCTTTCAATGTCGGGAACAATTACCCCATTTTTGATCTTCGGACTATCTATGATCTCTTTTGTAATGATCTGATCGGGTATTATCTTTATTATCCTTGCCTTTGAATCCACAGCAGCATGAAGCATAAAATCACTTTCCGTCAACCATTTTATATTTACGGTACCTCGTAATTGATAAGGAATGCTAATAGGAATTTTATAAATAAATTCATTATTATCAACAACTTTTTTACCATTTTTTATTACACTTTCAATATCAACTTTTTCCAGATCGTTCAATATAACAAGATCCGCCGTATATCCGGGAGAAATAGCGCCAAGCTCTCTCAATCCGAAATATCTTGCAGCCGTAAATGAAGCTATCTTATATGCAATTATTGGCGAAATACCTTTTTCAATACTTCTCTTGATCATATAATCAATATGTCCTTCATTAATTAGTTCATGAGGGTGCCTATCATCTGTGCAGAACATAATTCTACCATGATTAAATTCATTGATCAATGGAATAAGAGCGTCAAGATTTTTTGTGGCAGTTCCTTCTCTTATCATTATATACATACCTTTTCCCATCTTTTCGGCAGCTTCTTTTAAGGTTGTTGCTTCATGATCCGAGTATATACCTGCTGCAATATATCCATTTAATTCTTTTCCGCATAATCCGGGTGCATGTCCGTCTATTATCTTGTCTTTTGCGAGACTGATTTTATCTAAAACAATGGGATCTTTCGCTAAAACTCCTGGAAAATTCATCATCTCGGCAAGCCCCAAGACCCATTTTTCAGAAAAGAGGGGATGGATGTCAAATGCCCTTAAAGTGGAACCTGATGTTTCAAAGTTCGTGGCGGGAACACAGGACGGTGCCATCATAAAAACATTGATCGGGGCATATTTTGCAGAAAAAAGAATAAAACGTATTCCCTCAAGTCCCAAAACATTTGCGATTTCGTGGGGATCTGCAATAACACTTGTTGTTCCATGCTGAACTACCGCCTTTGCATACTCATATACATTAACCAAAGAAGATTCTATATGAACATGTGAATCAATGAAACCAGTGGTTATATATTTTCCCGAAGCGTCTATTTCTACATCTCCCGAATAACCCTTTCCAACACCGACAATTTTATCTTTGTAAATTGCAAGATCTGTCTCCTTATCAATTTTTCCTGTGAAAAAGTTTAATAAATTTCCATTTTTTATTATTAAGGTTGATTTAATATTACCTCTTGCTGCATCAATAATATCCGATAAACTCATATATTGCTCCTTATTAAACTATTCAATTTTTCATTGATTCTTTTAAAACTAATTATTTGATACCCCATTTCCCTCAATTTTGAAAGAAATTCTCTTCTTTTTGAGATAATTTTATATGATAGAGTTTCATTTACCCATCGGTCGGGGTATGTAACAATTGGATAGTTTCCATTTTTTAGCTCATTGAATATCGTACGGTACAATGGTTCTTCACTATTAAAATTGATTAACGACATAGCAATGCCGTCTTCCGTAAGCGGTATTACAATAGTATCGTAATGTTCTTTTTTGTTTGAAGGAATGGTACTGTAAAGGCACTCGCCGGTTTCAAAGGAACATGTTTGTTTTAACCGTTCTGAAATAAAAATATTTACAGTATTTCCGCTATTTTTTAAGCCATAAGTTATATTGTAGATATCCGTTCTATAATCACCCATTTCAAACAGAAAGAGATCAAAATTAAAGTTTGAGATATCTATCTTTAAATTATCGGCTTCCGGTAGCAATTCCGATAGAAAACTTTTGCCGTCAATCGTTCTATTTATCTTCAGCATATCGGCAACGGTTTGACCAATATCTGCAAAGCTATTCCTTACACCAAGGTCTATTCCCCTTCGTATCTCCTGCCCGTAAATAATGATTGGAATATATTCTCTTGTGTGATCCGAACCGGGAGCAGACGGGTCATTCCCATGATCGGCTGTCAAAATAAGGATATCTTCCCTTTCCATAAAACCGATAATTTCAGGAATATAATTATCAAATTCCTTTAAAGCATTAAAATAACCATCAATATCTCTTCTATGTCCGTATTTTGTATCAAAATCCACAAGATTTGTAAATATGATTCCATGCTCAACATTATTCTCCGGAAGTTGTTTTCTAATTGCTTGAATTGTTTTAAAAATACCGTCTTTATTTGATTTCGTATGAACAGCACTCGTTAAACCCTTGCCGGCAAAGAGATCTTCGATTTTTCCTATACCAAGAACGGAAAGACCTGCTATTTTTGCATTATCGAGTAGAGTATTTTCCGGAGGAATGGCAGAGTAATCCCGTCTATTTGAGGTTCGTTTAAAATTTCCGGTCGTATCCCCGATAAAAGGTCTGGCAATTACCCTTCCGACCAGATCCTTATTTTTCAATATATTCCTTGCGATCCGACACCACTTATATAATGTTTCAAGGGGTACAATTTCCTCATGAGCTGCAAGTTGAAAAACAGAGTCCCCGGATGTATAAACAATTGGAAATCCCGTTTTGAGATGCTCCTCGCCAAGTTCATTTATTATTGTTGTCCCTGATGCGGGATAATTTCCAAGAATATCACAACCTATCATCCTTTTAAATTCATCTATGATCCTATCAGGGAAACCATCCGGATAAATTGGGAACGGTTCCCTTTTTATGTACCCGGCGAGCTCCCAATGTCCGGAAGTTGAATCTTTTCCTGTTGCAAGTTCTTTTGCTTTCCCGTAGGAACCGAAAGTATATCTAAGATGATTCAGTCCAATATTATCAGGCATCAAGTTGCCGAAGCCAAGCATTTCCATATTGGGAAGTTGCCCGGGATACTTTTCTGAAATATGATGAAGAGTATTAACATTTGTATCACCATACATATATGAATCAGGACATTCTCCAACGCCGACACTGTCTAAAACGGTTACAATAACTCTTTTTATATCCATAAATATATTAAATAATAAAAATGACTTTTTTTCAAGTTTTTTTGAAATACTATTCTTTGCGGAATAATAATTCAACCTCATTGTTGCCTAAAATAATCTTATCTTTATCTGAAAGAACGGATTTGTTAATCTTTTGGATGTTTAAGAATGTTCCATTAACCGATGTATCTATAATAAAGTAGTTATTCCCGTCAAAAACCAGTTTAAAATGCCGGCGAGAAATAAGTTTATTTGAGGGGAAAAATTCATTTCGCCCGAAAACGATCTCATCACTTGTTAATAATATTTCTTTTCCCGTTAACGGACCGCTTTTAACGATCATTTTATATATTTCCTTTGTTTTTTCGGTTTTATTTTGCCCTATAAGTTCATAAAATTCCTTTGCCATTTTCATCTTAGGTATATCCATTGATGTTATTGATTTTGTAATGCTGAATTCCACTCTTTTGGCAAAAAATCTTTCTTTCGAACCGATCTTTTCCCCATAGATATTATTTCCTGAAATAAAACTGATATCATCACGATTTTTAATCCCTTTGTGATAGAGGATATTTGACTTTTCTAATAAAATTGAAATTGTATTTTCTTGTTTGGGATCAACGACTATTACCCAATTTATATTTTTATAGTTAGTAAGTATATCAAGATTATTGATAAATTTAGAAAGAAGATTCGGCATCTTAATAAAATCAATTATTATCACCATTGATTTGTTATAATTGGATATGGAAAGGTTTAAAAGCTTTTTTAAAATAATAAAACTTTCAAGCTCTTTATAATAAATATCGAATTTATCAGAAATGTAAAAAGATGTTACATTGTGAAATTTTGCCAGATTTGCCATTAGGTCAGTAGATATTTCCAATCCTGAAAATAAGAAATCACGATGTTTTGTAAATCTTTTTTTTGCTTTCTCAATAAATTTATTGAATTCTTTTTCGGAAATATTTAATTTCCCAGACATCGTTCTAAAAGATTCAAGTATTCCAAAAAGATCATTGATACTTTCAATTTTTATTTTCTTTTTTAAAATAGCACCAACTAAATATTTAATTAAATTAATATCTTTGTTTACAATAGCAGAGTTTGAAGTTTCATTTAAAAAATTTGCATAGAAGGTAAAATATTCTTGTGCAAGATCTTTACTTTTAAAAAAATTCAAAGAAAAGGGAGTATTGTAAACCGCTCTATGTCCCTGAAAACCTTCATACAGCAAGAAGAATACTAAATTATTTTTGTAATTGTTGAAATGTTCCATGTCGTTAAATGAAACAAGCTCTTCCCTAATTTTTGCTGAGTATTCAAGTGCTCGCAATTCAGGAAATTCCCCTTCCTTATAAGGAATTGTAAGAGCGATTTCATCACTGTTCTCAGGATCAAATGTCAAACCCAAAGAGGTGAGATAACCGTTGACATCTATTGTATAAACATCATCCTCCTGTAGAAAAAAGTCCTCGGCAATAGTTTTAGCAAGAGCGTAACTATCCTGAGATTTGCTACAAACTATTGAAATCAAAGAACCGTTTTTTTCAAGTATTGTTTGATGATCAGCAGACTTTGCTGTTGATTTTTCATTCTTATTATTGATTAGTTTTCCAAGATTCAAAATTCTCATATTTCATTTTATAAAAAAAGTAAAAAAAAGTCAAATAAACTTGACATAAAAAATTATTTTTGATATACTGTAAAAAAATAGGAGGAACTATGAGAAGATGTTTCTTTTTTATCGGTTTCACATTATTAGTAATATTAGGATTGTTTTTTAGCAGCTGCATAGAAAATAAGAATGAGTTAACGCCGGATAATTCATCGCCGTTAATTAATAAATTCGATCTTTTCCCTATTCAGATAATTCGTTACAATACTACTACAATATTGGTAAAGTATAATGATTACGACGGAGACAATGTTGAAATGGCTATTGTTCCTGATTATGAAAAGAATGACACGGCTATACCAACAGTATATAATTCTCCCGACGAATACATACCGGAGCCCGGTGATCCTGTTTATGATGAGTATATAAAAGATCCAACACACCATAAAGCATACCACTGGTTTGCCTCATCCGCTAATGGAAGGTATTGGTTTAAAGCAACAGCGACCGATGGGAATTTTACAACGGAGTCTGTATTCTCAATTATTGTTCTTTCACGACCACCTGATATTTATTGGGAATCCGAACCATTCAATTCTTGGACAATTAACCCGACCGTTAACCAGCAATTTGAAATTAGTGTGACAGATGTAGATGAGCCGCCTACAACAACGGTTACAGCAAAATTATTATTGATTGAGGATTTTCCGGATACCTATCCTGATGGCCAAATTTGGTTTGATAAGGCAACCGGTAACGCAGATGCAATTACAATTGATGATTCATATACCGCAACAATAACAATAAATGACCCGTCAAAAATATATTCTATTATAGGATATTACAATGCTAGTGCCGAAGATTCTGCTGCAACCCCAATTGATTATTATAATACCTATACACTTAAAATCCTTGTTACCGATGAATGTAATAATGAGAATACGATTTTAAAGCAAATAACAATTAGCAAATAAGAGTGGACAAATCTGGTACAGCAGATTTATAATTGATACTGGAAGGTTTTTTATTAAAATTAGGTTCAGGACTGGAATAGATTGCTCCTATATTTTCTAATTTTAAAAATATTTACAGGGATAGATTAAAAAAGTAAAATTGGATAAATGAAGTTCCATATTGGTATTAAAAAAAAATAATGAAGAATAAACCAAAACCGACCATTTTAATTCATATCTGTTGTGCACCGGATGTCATTTTTTCTTTGCCATTATTGCGAAGAGAATACAAAGTTGTCGGCTATTTTTTCAATCCAAATATTTTTCCGAAAGAAGAATACATCAAACGGCTCAATGAGGTAAAAAAACTAAGTCAATTACAAAAATGGCAGCTTATTAAGGGTAAATATAATCAAAAGAAATGGTTTTCTCTCATAAGGGGTTATGAAAATGAACCCGAAGAGGGAAAAAGATGCGAGATATGTATCGGACATTCCCTTTTGGAAACAGCAAGAAAAGCAAAAGAACTTGGCTTTGATTGTTTTACAACAACCCTGACGAATTCACCTAAAAAAAGAATTGAAATGATAACAAAACTCGGATTTCAAATAGAAAAAAAGATCAATATTAAATATCTGGAAACAAACTTTAAGAAAAATAATGGCTATCTGAAAAGTGTACGAATGAGCAAAAAGCTAAATATTTATAGACAGAGCTATTGCGGATGTAAGTATAGTAAATAGTGAATGGTAAATCGTTAATAGTAAAAATGTGGAAACAAAGAAGATCTGTCATTCTGAGCACAGCGAAGAATCTATCTTTGACCTTTGAAATAATAAGAATCCGGGACACAGTCTTGGGACACACCAAAAAAA
>JAUXGM010000020.1 GCA_030622125.1 bacterium
CGCATTAAAAGGTGTTAATACACTCGATCTTTTCAATGATCTTAATTTGGATGACGACACACTTGCTGATACCGCTCCGCTATTTGATAGAGGTAAATGTCCACTCTATTTTGATGTCTCATTGGTTGTGGATAATGATCTAACTCCGATCATTGAGGGATACTGTAATCTTCCGACGGATGACAGCGAGACAAATTTGAATATTGCTTTTACCTCAATACTTCTCGGTGCACTCCGAGTTTATGATATTGACGGCAATGGTAATTTTAATGAGACTCAAGAAATACTATACCTTGATAGAGAGATGAATGTTCGTGGATTTGAGGGTCTTTCATCATCAGATGCGGGTTTTATAGCCGATAACATAAACAATAGAATCGACGATGTTGTTGATGATATCAATAAATGCACAACTGCACTGAATATCGTTATAAAAAACCTTGATCTTGATAGTGGGGATGAGAATATGCTTGATGATATTAATAGTGTTGCAAATACCGCTACAACACAGATAAGATACTATTATTATCAAGATGGAATCGATAATGACGGTGATTGGATAGATGTAAATCAAAACTTTCAACAGGATACAACTGTTTGGACCGATTCAAACGATAATGGGACAATGGATGATACTACAGGAACACCCTGGACTTATGACAGAGTTAATCTTCTTCCCCTTCCCCTTGATGCCACATGGTTCAATACCACCGGCGGTGAATGGCAAGGCGGTGATTTTGGTGTTGATGAAGAGATAATTGACGGAATTGATAACGATGGCGATGGAATGATCGATGAAGATTCGGGTGGTCATATATGAAAAGAATAATAATATTTTTATTTTCGGTGATTGGAATTTTTGCCTTTTCAGAGACAAATATTGAAAACTTTGATATATTTTCAAAAGCAATAGGAGATGCTTCCATCTCTTTCGGCACTTCCTTAAATTCATTTAACCTCAATCCTGCAAATGTAACGAACTTTGAAAGCGGAGCATTTACTCTTTTTATCCCCTCTTTCGGTTTTAATAAGGAATCTTATGATCTCTACAAGTTTTATATGAATAATAAGGATCGTTTTGATTCCGACTCTTCTTTGGAGGATCTTGATTGGGATGAGATCGATGATATACTAAGTAAGGACCCGTTTTTGGCACTACAACTACCGATAAATTTTTATATCTTGACAAAACCGGATAAATGGGGAATACAAACACTTTTCGGACTGAATGCTTACACAAGGATAAAAACGGATATCGATAAAGGAGTGATCCCTCCTGTTTCATCCTACATTTCTGCGGAAGCGATCGGTGATATCTATGTTCCTTTTTCAATATCAAAACAATTTAAAATTAAAAGTTACAAATTGAATGTTGGAACTACACTTAAATATATTCACAGGGAAAAGGTATTTGTTGATAAAAGTCTGACGCCTGCACTTGTAAACTATGTTCCCGTCCGATATTCCGGTGATGGATTCGGTATTGACCTTGGAGCGGTATTTGAATACAACGACCAGATAAATGTCGGCGTATCCCTTTTAAATGCCGGAAAGGCAAGGTTTTGCTGGACCGCTGAAAAGTTTGATAAAGATGACACAACACCGGTAACAATAGACACACGCCCAACCTACATTGATCCGATCCTGAATCTTGGATTTACTTTTTTCCCAAAAATAAAAGGTTTGCCCGGTTTTATCAAGAATAATTTTATATCGGCTTCTCTAAATGATATCTTAAAACCTCAGGACTATCTACTCAATCATTTAAAGATCGGACTTGGAACAAATATATATAAAGCATTTAATATTTTCATCGGACTGAATGGGGGTTATCCGACAATTGGAACGGATATTGATATCTGGGTCTTTCATCTTTCTTATGCCTATTATACGGTAGAACTTGGAAAATACCCGGGTCAGATCGCCGATAGCAGACATCTTTTTTCTATGTCATTTAGCGGAATGAAGAGGATAACACCGAGAGAATCAAGATGGAGAAAGATAAAAAGTAAAAGTGCAAAACCAAAAGAGAAAAAACAAGTAGCAAAGCCAACACAAATAGAAATAGACAAGAGTGTTAAAAAAGCACAATCGGAAGCGGATAAAAAAAGGCAGGAAGAACTGAGGAAAGAAGCGGAACTAAAAAAAATGCAAAAGCAAGCAGCAGAGGAATTACAAAAGGAAAATAAAAAAGAAACTGCTGCAAAAAAAATCGCTTATAAGGGAAAAAAGGTCAAAGAAGAGATTTTGGAAGAAGTGAAAATAGAGAAAAAACAAAGTGAAGAAATTCTTGAAGAGATTAAAACATTGCCGCACAAAAAAACAGAAAAAGAGGTAAAGATATTACTGAATATTAAGTTTCCGCCGGGAAAAACCTATATTCCGGAAAACCAAAAAAGTGATCTTTACACGGTATTGGAAGGGGTTAAAAAGTCAAAAGGTCATATAATGATCAATTCATATACCGATTCTTCCGGTTCCGCTGCAATAAACCTCAAACTATCCAAATTAAGGGCTGCGGAAGTAAAAAAGTTTTTCATTAAAAATGGAATAGATCCTTTAAGATTGATCGTGAAAGGATGGGGAGCTACAAATCCAATTGCCGACAATTCAACAAGAGAAGGAAGAGCGAAAAACAGAAGAATTGAAATAGTGATAAAAGTGGAAGAATAAAATGGCATTTAAACTGGAATACGGTGTTGTAACAGATCGCGGTAAAAAACGGGAAATAAATGAAGATAGTTTTACCGTGATTTCAAAAGATCAGATATTTATTGTTGCAGATGGTATGGGTGGTCATTATGGCGGTGAGATTGCGAGTAATCTTGCAATAGAAATTCTGAAAAACAAAATGAAGAAAAAAGAACTTTCTCTGGATGAAATGGCACCGGAAGAAAATATCAAAAAATTGGATTCAATAATAAACCACACAAATGATGAAATAAGGAAAAAAGCTAAGGATTCCTCCGTATACAATGATATGGGTACAACGGTAATAGGCGGGATATTTTTTAAAAATAGTGCAATGTTATTTCACATAGGAGACAGTAGAATTTATCTTTTAAGAGAAGATGAACTTATTCAGGTTACTTATGATCACAGTTGGGTAAATGAGCAGTTAAGATACAATCGATTATCTACAAAAGAAGCAAAGACCCACAAGTGGAAAAATGTAATAATGAGAGCACTTGGGGGGCAGGATAATATTATTCCCGAATATTCACAAATAGATGTATCTTCGGGAGATAAATTTATTATATGTTCCGATGGATTATCCGATATGGTCTCTGATAGAGGAATAGCAAGAATTGTTAAAAGGTATGACGATCCTCAAACAACTGCAAATGTCCTTTTACGGGATGCATTGAAAAAAGGCGGTTTAGATAATATTACAATTATTGTTATAAAGGTGGTGTAATATGTTGCAAAGATGGGAAGATTTTATTATCTATAAGGACTACATATTTTTAAAAAAGCTTGCAATGGGCGGTATGGCAAATGTTTATCTTGCAAGAAAAAAAGGCGCACACGGCTTTGAAAAACTTTATGCCATCAAAGAGTTGCATGATCACCTAAGAGAAAACAATACATTTTTCTCAATGTTTTTGCAGGAAGCAAAACTATCATCAAAACTTGATCATCCGAATATTGTTAAGATATTTGATCTTTTAGGTGAAGAAAACCATTTTTTTATGGTAATGGAGCATATTAAAGGAAAAAATTTAAAGAATATTTTACATACCGCTGCGACAAAAAAAATAGATATTTGTTCATTGGCATTAAAGGTAACATCTGAGATATTAAGAGGATTGGATTTTGCTCATAATCTAAAAGATATAAACGGAAAAGCACTAAATATAATACATCGGGATATATCACCGCAAAATATAATGATCTCTTATGATGGTTCCGTAAAGATCACGGATTTCGGCATTGCTAAGGCAGCGGATAATATTGAAGCAACGAGAACAGGTGTTTTGAAAGGAAAGGTTTCATATATGTCTCCGGAGCAAGCATTTGGAAAAAAAATGGATTCCCGATCGGATCTTTATTCGGTAGGAATTATTCTCTATGAAATGTTGACATTAAAAAAATGTTTTCGCGGAAAAAATTCTGTCCTAACCCTTGATAATGTTAGAAACGGTGATTATATCTCAATAAAAAAACTTATTCCCGATATAGATCCGAAATTATCTCATATCGTTAACAAGGCACTTGCTTATGCACCTGATAAAAGGTATCAAAGTGCGGCACATTTTCAAAAGGCAATTGACGACTATATTTTTGAAAGTAGAATTCCGATAAATAAACTTAACACTGCTAACTTTATGCACAAGAGCTTCGCCGATGATATAAAGAAAGAATTTGAAGAATTATCAAGGTTGAATAAAAAGATCAAAGAGATGCCGTATACTGCCGATACTAAACTTTCCGATAAAAAAAGAAAAAAGAAAAATACTAAAGCCCATAAAAAGAAAAAAATGTTGAAACCTATTTTAAATATTTTTCTTCTTCTTTTTATCCCATTTTTACTATTTGATCTTTTATTTTATAATTTTTATAAGGATTTTATCAATAGTTTTCCCATATCAAAAAAAATTGTAAAAGTATTGGAATATCGCCCTGATTTTTTACCGATTTTTAATTTGATACCTTATGAAAAATATAAACCGATTATTATAGAAAGTATATCCGAGCCGATAAAATTTGTTTTCCAATCCACACCCGATAATGTGATAATAAAGGAAACGGTTGGTGATACACCAATGAATATGACGAAGGAAACAACAGGTATATATTCAATCGATATTATGTCATACAGAGGGTATAATTTTACTATATCAAAAAAAGGATACCGAGAAAAAATGATCCATACCAACCTTGCAAGAACTAATACGATACCTCATACAATTGAACTAAAAGAAAAATTAACCGAACTTACCTTGAATTATGCACCTAATGATGCAATGTTATATGTAAATGGAGAATTAAAGACTGATTCATCTCCATATACATTGATCTACAACCCCGATAACGATACATCGGTTCATGAGATCATGGTTGCCAGGGTAGGCTTTGAGGCATTTAAAACAAGGATAACATGTTCGGAAGAAACAAAGTCCTATTCCATAAAGCTTGAGCCGAAATTCGTAAATATAACATTCAAAGTAAAACCATGGGGAAAGGTTTATCATAACGGTAAATTACTTGGATTGTGCAATAAAGACTCTTCTTTTTTAAAGAAATTGCAAGCAGGAACTTATAAATTTAAGTTCGTTTATCCGGATGGCGATGTTACAAAAACACTTACCTACCATTTGACCGATTCCAAAGTTATTGAATACAGTTTTTTAAAAGCTTACGGATATGCTTTTATAACTTCTTATCCAAGTGGAGCGGATATTTATGTGGACACCGCAAAGATGGCGGTAACACCGCAGGAAAGATTGCCATTAAAAGCAGGCTATCGCGTGATTGTGATATATAAAGATGGCTTTAAACCTTATGAGACCAAGATTACAATAAAAGGTGGAGAAGAAATAAAAATATATGGTGAACTTGAGAAAATAGAGTAATGAAAAAAATAAAAAGAGAGAGAGCTTTTTTATTTTCCTTAAAGGTGATCGGTGATATTCTTATAGTATTTTTTTCTTATCAATTATCTTATTTGATCAGACACGGAGTATTTTTTTTCTACGGGAGAGAGCATTTTCTTGAATACATAGAACTCTTCGGATTTGTAGTTGTAATTACATTTTTTTCATTTCTAATCAGTAAGGTTTATAAACACCGCCGTTCTTTTTTTAGTTTGGATGAGTTGAAATATGTTTTCAATGCTTTATTTATTGCATTTCTTATTACTGTTTTTTTTGTATTCTTTAGTAAGGGTTATCAGTATTCCCGAGCAGTAATATTTCTATGGTTCACCTTTGATTTCATCTTTATTTCCTTTTTTCACTTTGTTTTCAGTAGATTTGAAACACATCTTCATTCTAAAGGATTCGGCGTAAAAAACATTGCAATAATCGGTAAAACCGATACCGGTGTTGATATCCAAAGAAAATTAAAAAAATATCCCGCACATGGAATGAAATTCATTGGATTTATTACAAAAAAGAAAGACAACAAAAAAAATGTTTTAGGAAGGCTTGAAAATTTAACGGATATCATAAAAAAATATAACATAGGTGAAATAATTATTGCTGATGACACTATCAATGATAATGAAAAAATGAAAATAATAAAAATTGCAATTAAATATCAAATTCATGTAATTATTGCATCATCAATTTTTGAGTTATTATCCTCCGATATTTCTGTAACCGAGATCTATGGAATACCGACCCTTACGGTAAGTCCATCGCCGATAAGAGGATTAAATCTTGTCTTGAAACGATTGATAGATATATCCATATCCTTTTTTGTTTTGCTTATTAGCTTACCTTTTTCATTATTTATTTCAATTGCTATCAAGCTTGATTCAAGGGGACCGGTTTTTTTTAAACAACTCAGGGTAACAAAAAAAGGCAGGATATTCAACTGCCTAAAATTCAGATCAATGGTCAAGAACGCAGAAAAGATAAAAGATTCTATCTCTCATCTCAATGAACAAATTAAGGGACCTATTTTCAAGGCGAAGAACGATCCGAGAATTACACGAGTTGGTAAATTCTTGAGAAAATATTCAATAGATGAATTTCCACAATTTATAAATGTTTTTTTGGGACAGATGTCTATTGTAGGTCCCCGACCGCCGATCCCTGAAGAGGTGGAAGAATACAATTCAATTCATATAGAAAGATTAAAAGTTAAACAAGGAATTACCGGCTTATGGCAGGTTTCCGGAAGATCGGAATTAAGTTTTGAAGATATGGTTAAACTTGATATCTTCTATATTGAACACTGGTCATTATGGATAGACATAAAGATAAT
The DNA here is from genome assembly GCA_030622125.1 of bacterium. GTDB lineage: Bacteria > AUK180 > AUK180 > AUK180 > AUK180 > JAUXGM01. The sequence continues at coordinate 6,934 of JAUXGM010000020.1, forward strand.
ATTAAAAACAATTCCCGCTATAATAACAACAAAAGGAGCATATTAAATGGAGATTTTATGAATATAACTGTAATTGGAACAGGCTATGTTGGACTTGTAACTGCCGTTTGCTTTGCAGATTTAGGAAATAGAGTGATCGGTATTGATGTAGATATTGAAAAAATTAAAAAATTAAAAAATGGTGAATCGCCTATCTATGAGCCCGGACTTACGGAACTTCTTAAAAAAAATCTGAGAGAAGGAAGATTGACTTTTGCAACCAATTCGAAAGAAGCGATAAAGACCTCTGATATTATTTACATTGCTGTCGGAACTCCACAGGACGAAGATGGTTCAGCCGATCTAAGTTACCTTATTACTGCTGTTCGCTATTTTGCATCTGTAATAGATCATAAGGTTATTATTGTAAATAAAAGCACTGTTCCTGTTGGCACCGGAAATTATTTAAAAAAAATATTATTGAAAGAAAATGTTTCGGAGAATCTTTTTGCTGTTGTTTCCAATCCCGAATTCTTAAAGGAAGGGACAGCTGTTTCCGATTTTATGTATCCTGAAAGGGTTGTAATCGGCTCCGAAGACAGGGATGCAATTGAAAGTATCGCAAGGCTTTATGAACCCCTTACAAAGAATATAATAAAAACTGATATTTTAAGTGCTGAGATGATCAAGTATGCTTCAAATGGTTTTCTTGCAACAAAAATATCATTCATAAACGAGATAGCGAATATCTGTGACAGGGTTGGTGCAAATGTCCGAGAAGTTGCCTATGGAATGGGATTGGATTCAAGGATTGGAGATAAATTTTTGAATGCCGGGATTGGATACGGCGGTTCTTGCTTTCCAAAGGATACATTGGCGCTTATTGATATTGGGAAAAAAGCGGGTTACGATTTTCAGATATTGGAAAGTGTTGTTCGGGTGAATGAAAATCAAAAAAGGCTTTTTTTTGAAAAAGTAAAAGCAAATTTTACCGAACTTAAGAATAAAAATATTGCAATATGGGGACTTGCCTTTAAAGATAATACCGACGATATCCGGGAATCCCCGGCACTTAATATCATTCCCTGGTTAGTTGAAGCGGGTGCAAATATTTACGCTTATGATCCAATCTCTATTGAAAATGCTAAAAGACTTTTACCCGAAGAAGTAAATTATATAAATGATGCTTATGATACATTGAAAGATAAGGATTGTCTTTTGATCTTAACGGATTGGAAAGAGTTCAAACAGGTTGATTTTAAAAAAATGAAAGAATATCTCAAAGCCCCAACTATTATAGATGGCAGGAACCTTTATAAAAAAGATGATTTAAAGAAGTTAGGATTTACATATATAGGTATGGGAATATGAATATAATTATTACCGGTGGTGCCGGATTTATCGGATCACACCTTTCCGAACGGTTATTAAATGAAGGTAATACCGTTACGGTAATAGATAATCTTATTACAGGGAATATTAAAAATATCAGTAACCTTTTAAAAAGAAAAAATTTTAATTTCATTCAACATGATATTTCAAAACCCATCTTTTTTGATTCAAAGATAGATCAAATCTATCATCTTGCTTCACCGGCTTCTCCTATTGACTATATGAAATATCCAATTCAAACTCTAAAAGTAGGTGCTCTGGGAACTTACATAACTCTTGGAATCGCAAAGAGACATAATGCAAGTATCCTGATGGCTTCCACTTCCGAGGTCTACGGTGATCCTCTCGTTAACCCACAGAAAGAAACCTATTGGGGAAATGTTAATCCAATCGGTCCAAGAGGCGTTTATGATGAAGCAAAGCGATATGCCGAAGCAATAATAGAGGCATATAGGAGATTTCATAATGTCAAAACACATATAGCAAGGATATTTAATACTTATGGACCAAGAATGCGTCCTTACGATGGACGTGTTGTTCCAGCCTTTATTATTCAGGCACTAAAAGGTGAACCGTTAACTGTTTTTGGGAAAGGAAAGCAGACAAGATCATTTTGTTATGTTTCAGATCTTGTAGAGGGACTTATTCGCCTGATGAATAGTAATGGTCCCGGCCCAATAAATATAGGTAACCCCGATGAAATGACGATATTGGAATTTGCCCATCTTGTGATTTCACTAACCGATTCTAACTCCGATATTACTTATGAACCGCTTCCGATAGATGATCCCAAGGTAAGACAGCCCGATATAAACAAGGCAGAAAGTGTTTTAAATTGGGTACCTAAGGTAAATATCAATACCGGACTTAGTAGAACAATAGATTTTTTTAGGGAGACAATAAAATAAAATATCTTTATTTAAACATAATAATTTCACTTATTTTTACTTTGTTACTCCTCGTATCAAGAAATAAACTGCCGAGAAAAAAAGGAGAACAAACACCATTTTTAGGAATTATTTTTATCGTTCCTATTGCAATTTCACTTTTTATTAAATTTGATCAAATATTTTTATTGATATCAATATTGGTAATTTTATTAGGAATTATCGATGATATCTATCATTTAAAACCATTTTATAAACTCCTTTTAGAGATCATCATTGGAATTTTATACTTTGGATTGCAAAAAAATTATAATCCGATCCTTTTTTTGATCCTAATCTTTATATTAAATAGTTTTAACCTTGCAGATGGAATAGATGGATTGCTACTTTTTATTTGTATTTTATGGCTCGGTATATTATTTTATGTCAACAGAAATCCAATTCTATTATTATTTTTATTTACTTCTATAATAGGGCTGATAGTTAATTTCCCACCGGCTAAGATGTTTCTTGGTGATTGTGGTTCTCTTTTTTTAGGATTTCTATTTTTTTATTTGATTGAAAATTCCTTTCGATTTTCCGATCTTAATTTTATCGGAATAGCATTCTTATTATGTTCATACCCATTTATAGATACCCTGTATGCCGTTTTTCGCAGGTTGAAAGCAAGAAAAAATCCCTTTAAAGGAGATAAAAAGCATATACACCATCTTTTGAAAAATAAACTGGGAAATCCGAAGACAATTTTTGTAATTTTTTTACTTAATTTGCTGAATAGTGTGATATTTATCACCTTATACGAAAAATTTTATTTGCAATTCTTATTAATTTGTAGTATAATATTATTTATATTGAATGGTGTAATTTATTATTATGAATCGAAAAATTAAGGATTATGAAATTATTGAAAAGATTGCCTCAGGGGGAATGGCAGATGTTTATAAAGCAAAAAAGATAGGTATCCGGGGATTTACAAAAATATTTGCAATTAAAGTAATAAAGGAAAAGATCAGTGCCGATCCTAAATTAAAAAGTATGTTCGTTCAGGAGGCGGAACTTTCATCAAATCTCATTAATCCAAATATTGTTCAGATATTTGAACTTGGTGAAGATAAAGACAGGCTTTTTATTGTAATGGAATATATTCATGGTAAAAATCTAAAAGAGGTAAACAAATTTATAGGTTTTCAAAATATTAAATGGGAAATGTCCGCATATATAATACTCAAGAGTGCCATTGCACTTTTTTATGCCCATTCATTAAAAGATAATTATGGGAATAAGATTGGGATCGTTCACAGAGATGTATCACCACAAAATATTATGGTAACCTTTAACGGAGATGTTAAGCTGGCTGATTTCGGTATTGCAAAGGTTGAGAATAAGGGAGAAACGGATAAAAATATACTCGTCGGTAAATACCCATATATGTCTCCCGAACAAACAAGAGGTGATAACTTAGATTATCGGTCGGATATATTTTCCCTTGGAATAGTATTTTATCAATTACTTACGGGAAAATTACCGTTCATCGGAACAAACGGCAGTGAAGTTATACGAAGTATCAGGAACCATATCCCCGAACCACCATACAAGATAAAAAAAACAATTCCCGTTGAAGTATCCAACATAATTATGAAATGTCTTGAAAAAGAACCTGATTTCAGGTATAAAACCACTATGGAAGTTGCAAAAGCACTTGAAAAATTTGTTCCCAATGTAATTGCAATATCCGATGAATTGGGACGACTTCTTCTTGAAAAATATACTATGAATCTGAGTAACAATCTTTCAGAGAAGCAAATTGATACAAAACATCCAAGCTCTGATACTGAAATAACCGATACAATAACATCATTGTTGGGACTGCTTAGAGAAAACCCGAATAATGTTGAATATTTAGAGAAGATCGGAGTTGCTTATGCATTTCAGGGAAATTATGAAAAAGCAATGGAATACTACACACGAGGGCTTGCTGAAAACGATAGTAATTTTATGATCCGATTTAGATTGGCTCAATTATTTATTAGAGAAAAGGATAAATATGATTTTTCTCATCAGTATAATATTTTAAAAAAACTTGAACCTAAAAACCCTCTTTTAAATCTTTTGGAACTTCAACATCAAATTGCTTATAAAAAATGGGATGATGCAGAAAAAGATATAAAAAAACTTAAGAATGATTTTCAAGATAATGTTGATTTCCTTCTTCTTGAATCGGAATTTTTCTCTCATAAAAAGAAATACACAAAGGTTATAAATAATTACATAAAAATTGCCGAGATTGAACCCGAATACTATTTTTTTAAGGAAAAAGCAAGGAATCTTGTAGAAGATATGTATAGTTCTATTTTTGATGGAGGTAAAACTACTACGGCAAAGAAACAAACCAAAAAAGTAGAAAGCAAAATTCATCGCAAAGCACTTGTTATTGATGACGATAAAAATATGCGAATATTTCTAAAAATTATACTTACCGATCTGGGGTTTTCGGTAGATGTTGCTAAAAATGCATTTAATGTGGAAAAATTACTTGAACTTCATGATTACAACTTCATAGTATTAGATATTCTCATGCCCGGGCAGAACGGTTTCAACCTTTTAAAGGAACTAAAGAAAAAAAATTTAATTTCGGAAAAGATGATCATATTTATGATATCGGGTGTCTATAAAACCACAAAATTTAAACTTATGGCACATGATTTAGGTGTAGTTGAATATATTGAGAAGCCGTTTGCCGCACCAAAATTTACCAAATTAGTAAGAAAATATTTAAATGTATCCGTTAATTGATGAGTTTCAAAGATATTTAAAGATTCAACGGAATTATTCCAGTAATACGGTAAGAGCGTATACAGCAGATCTTACAATGTTTATAGAATTTCTAAAAAAAAGAAATACTAAGATCGATCTAAAAACCGTTACCCATTACCAGATCCGCTCCTATCTTTCCTATCTTGTAAAATCCGGTTTAGCAAAGACATCAATATTAAGAAAACTTTCAACGCTCAGGAGCTTTTACAATCATTTGATAAGGGAAGGCGCCACCACTTTTAATCCGGTGAATGCAATTATTTCACCTAAAAAACCAAGACATCTTCCGCAATTTTTTAATGTAGAGGAAATTACGGATATTATTGAAAATATTGAAGTAAAAGATCTTAAAACTGCAAGGAACAGAACTATTTTTGAACTTTTTTATTCAACGGGCTTTAGAATATCGGAGCTAACGAAACTTCAACATAGAGATATTGATTTTATTTCTGAAATTATCAGGGTATTTGGAAAAGGTTCCAAGGAAAGAATAGTTCCTTTTGGAAGTTTTGCAAAAAATGCGTTACAGAAATATTACGAATATAAAAAGGAAGCAGGTATTCCAACTGATGATAATAGTTTTGTCTTTGTAAATTTAAGAGGAAATCCAATAACGGTAAGAGGTATTAGAATGATAGTTGATGATCATTTGATAAAAATGGCTAAAAAAAATGGAAAATCGGCACATACATTAAGGCACAGTTTCGCAACTCACTTAATGAATGGAGGAGCAGATATAAAGTTAGTTCAAGAATTGCTTGGACATGTCTCTCTTTCAACAACGCAAATATATACACACCTTTCAACCGCTCATTTAAAAGAGGTCTATAAAAAATCCCATCCAATGGAAAAGGAATGAAAAAAATATTTTTGACTGCACCATCATTTGCTCTGGATAAAAAAAATACATTGGATCAGATCAAGATCTTAAGAAATCATTTTGATATAGTTTATCAAAATGATATTTTTGATAAATGGTATAAATTCGCAGGAACAGAGGAAAGACGAATAGATGAATTAAACAATGCTATTAGATCGGATGCCGATATCATCTGGGCGATCAGGGGGGGTTATGGTGTCAGTCAGATCCTCAGTAAGATAGATTTTAGATCAGAGAAGAAAAAGGTTTTTATTGGTTTCAGTGATTTCAGTGCTATTGGTTCTATTGCAATTAAATTCGGTCATAAATTTATATATGGACCGATGTTATTTACATTTAATTATCAAAAGTCGGGGACAAAAACATTATTTAAACTACTTAACGGAGATGGAAAAACACGAGAATATAGATTACCATATAAAAAAAATTTGAATGGATATGCTTCGGTTTTCTGTTTGAAATTACTTGTGAATCTTCTTGGCACTCCCTTTGAACCGAAATTTAAAAGGAACACAATTCTTTTTCTTGAGGATGTTGGAGAACGAGCGTATGCGATAGATAGGGATCTGATGCAATTATACCATTCCTATTTGTTAAAAAATGTTAAAGCAATTTTTTTTAATTTTGTAAATGTCTATAGGGAGAATGATATTGACCTAAAAGAACATATCAAGAAGGTATTTTATGATAAGGATCTCTTTTGGGGATTGAAATTCGGTCATTCACAAAAATTCATTCCTATTATATACGGTGAAAGAGTGGAGATAAAAAATGAAAAGATTATTTTTTACGATAATTTTATTTATTGATCTATTGATATTTTCAGAGGTCTTTATTCCGATGGATATTACTCAAAATGATCATTTAAAAGCCTACGGTGCGGTCTATAATTTTCTCAGGAATGTTGGAGGCAAGATTGAATGGGTATTGAATTATAAGGGTGGCAGTTTTATTGTTCCCGATTGTATCTTTATAAGAGAATATTGCAAGACGCGCAAGATTATATATAAACTTATTGGTTCCGAAGAAATAGCAGCCATTAAGCAAACGGTAAGTGAGAACAATATGGAGATAGTATACCTTGAAAAAGCAGCTAAAATCGCAGTATTTACGGCACTTACATTAGGAAAAGAAACAATAATGTCGGAAGAACCGTGGGACGATGCGGTAATTCTTGTATTAGAATATGCGGAGATCCCTTATGATAAGATATATATTGATGATATATTGAACGGGAAACTGAAGGATTATGAATGGATACATCTTCATCATGAGGATTTTACGGGACAATATGGGAAATTTTATAAATCCTTCAAAACAGCAAGCTGGTATATTGCACATAAGAGATGGCTTGAAATAAAAGCGAAAGAAAGAGGATTTAACGATGTCCCTACACTTTTAAAAAAGGTTGCGGTTAATATTGCCAAGTATGCCTCAAACGGTGGATTCTTATTTGCGATGTGTTCTGCAACCGACACAATAGACATTGCACTCTCTGCATTAAAAACAGATATTGTACCACCTGAATTTGACTATACACCGATAGATCCCGATTATGCTTCAAGGTTAAATTTTGCTGTTTCATTTGCTTTTAGTAATTTCAATTTGATAACAAACCCTAATATATACGAGTTTTCTGATATTGATGTTTCAAATTACAATGTTCCGCCTGAATCCGGAAAGGAAGATTTTTTTCTCTTTGATTTTTCTGCAAAGCAGGACCCGATACCGACAATGCTTTGTCAGAACCATCAAAAATTAATACATGGGTTTATGGGACAGACATCAACATTTAATATGAGAACAATAAAGGATTCCGTTGTTATAATGGGGTATCTGAAAGATATGAAACGGGCAAAATATTTATACGGCGGTTATGGTAAGGGTTTTTTTACATTCTATGGAGGGCACGATCCTGAGGATTATGCACACAGAATAGGTGATCCTCCAACCGATGTTTCTAAATACAAAAATTCTCCAGGTTACCGTTTGATATTGAATAATATCCTCTTCCCCGCAATGCGGAAGAAGAAGATGAAGACATGAAAACAGGAAATAAGTAAAACAATATAAAACTCCGTTACTAACAAAAGAGGGACATTACCGAATACAATTGACAATGGACAATGGACAATTGACAATGAAAAAAAGACAAATACAAACTCAGAAAACAAGCGGGACGCACCTAAACATCAGAGGTACTTCCCCCGATTAGTCGGTTCGTATTCGCTCACTCCGAACAATTTCGGAGTTCTTTAATTCATAAGGTAGGGGGACACAGTCTTGGGACACACGATGCAAGCAACGTATGTCCCGCTTGTTTTCTGAATTTAATATTTTTTTACCAACCTCTAACCTTTCACCCCGCACCAAATTGGTGCTGGGCATGCCTCCAACCTCTGTTTTTGGTAACTTCCCCCGATTAGTCGGTTCGTATTCGCTCACTCCAAACACTTTCGGAGTTCGCTCATTAACTTATAAAACGTAACCTTGTGCGATCATTGCGTCGGCAACTTTTACAAAACCACCGATATTAGCACCTTTAACATAGTTTACAAAATCACCTTCTTTACCATATTTTACACATGTTTTATGAATGTGCTCCATAATTCCGTGCAATCTTTGATCAACCTCTTCCCTTGTCCATGATAATCTTAAACTATTTTGACTCATCTCAAGTCCTGAAACTGATACACCACCGGCATTTGCCGCTTTACCGGGAGCATATAAAATTTTTGCTTCTAAGAAGAGATTTACACCGTCAATTACTGTTGGCATATTTGCACCTTCAGCAACCATTTTACAGCCATTGGTTAATAATGTTTGTGCTGCTTCCTTGTTAATCTCATTTTGTGTTGCACATGGAAATGCTGCATCACATTTTACGCCCCAGGGTTTTTGTCCTTCATGATATTCTACGCCATATTTTTCAGCATATTCTTTAATTCTGCCTCTTTTAACATTTTTTAATTCCTTGACCCAGTCAATTTTTTCTTGTGTAAATCCGTTCGGATCATAAACATAACCGCTTGAATCCGAAAGTGTTACAACCTTTGCACCAAGTTGAATAAGTTTTTCTGTTGCATACTGTGCGACATTTCCTGAACCTGAAACAACACAAATTTTTCCCTGATATGTTTCACCTTTGGTTTTTAACATTTCTTGTCCGAAATAAACTGTACCATAACCTGTGGCTTCCGGTCTGATTAAACTTCCGCCCCATTCTCGACCTTTCCCTGTTAAAACACCTGTGAATTCGTCTCTCAATCTCTTGTATTGACCAAATAAGTATCCGATCTCTCTTGCACCCGTCCCAATATCACCGGCAGGAACATCTGTGTTTGGTCCAATGCGTTTTTGAAGTTCAGTCATAAAACTTTGACAAAATCGCATAACTTCATTATCTGATTTTCCTTTCGGGTTAAAATCGGAGCCACCTTTACCACCACCCATCGGTAAGCCGGTTAAGCTATTTTTAAAGACTTGCTCAAATGCCAAAAATTTTAAAATGCTAAGATTAACGGATGGATGTAATCTCAAACCACCTTTGTATGGTCCGATAGCACTGTTCATTTGAATTCTAAATCCTCTGTTGATTTGAATTTCACCATTATCATCAACCCAAGGTATTTTAAAAATAAAAACTCTTTCCGGTTCTACCATTCTTTCGAGTATTTTTTCTTTTAAATACTTCGGATGTTCTTCCAAATATGGCATTACGGTTTCAACAACCTCTTTGACGGACTGCATAAATTCCGGTTGATTCGGATCTTTTTTCTCAACCTTCTTAAGAAATTCTTCTACCTTAGACATAAAAGCCTCCTAATATTGCTTACTAATTTGCAAATGATTATTTTGGATTATACAACTTTAAATTTTAAAGTCAAGAGGGAAATTATTCTTTCGGCAACATTGAGATATTTTTAAATCTTGCCGGTGATACTCCGTGAGAAAGGTGCATTATTTGCCCCGGTTCGCCTTTCCCGCAATTAAAAGTTCCATAAAAATTCCATTCTTCCGGTCCACATATTCTATCGCAGGAACGCCAAAATTCTGAAGTAATTCCATAGTAAGTCGGTTCCTTTACAATATGTTTTATTTCACCATTTTCGATTTTCCATCCTATCTCCGTTGTGAATTGAAAATTATTTCGATTATCATCGATAGACCATGTCTTTGTAAAATCCAGTAAATACCCATTTTCGGTATCTTTGATCAGATCTTTTAATGTTCCTTCGCCTGGTTCGATACAGATATTCGTCATCCTAATAAGAGGCACATCGGAGGCGTCGGATGCCTTCATATTTGAACTTGGTTTAAGTCCCAATTTGTCTGCTGTAAATCTTGATGTTTGAAGATCAACAAGTTTTCCATTTTTTATCAGATCAACCCTTCTTGCAGGAATACCCTCATCGTCAACGGGGTTATATCCAATCGCTCGTTTATCACTTGAATCGGTATAGATATTTAAAATATCAGATCCGTATCTAAAATCCCCGATCATTTCGGGTTTTATGAATGTTTTCCCTGCATAAGATATTTCCATTCCAAATATTCTATCTGCCTCTGTGGCATGTCCGACCGATTCGTGTAATTGAAGAGCAAGATGTCCGCCTACAATAATAATATCCGATTTTTTTTCTGTAACGGTAGGTGCATCCAAAAGATCGACTGCTTCCTTTACTATTTTTTCACTATTTTCCTCAAATCTATATTTTTTAAGCACCTCAAATCCACCTCGTTGTCCCGGCATATGCCCGGGAAATGTTCGAGTTTGAACCCCGTTCTTACCGGCTGCCATAACGAACATTACAGGGCTTGTATCGTATAATAATGTATCCACAAATGTCCCTTCCGTATTCGCATACATCTTGTATTGTCTGTAAAAATTAACAGCAGCATAAGAATGGACTATCTTTGGATTTTGAGTCAATTTCTTTGCAATATTGCCTACAAAATTAACCTTTTCTTCAATATCCATTTCAAATGGATCCTCTTTTGGTTTGAATTCATAACTTATAATAGTTGGAGATACTACTTTGTATTTTATCTTATCCCATTTGAATCTGCTTCCTTCCTTTGCACTTTCCATAGCATTTTTTATAAGTTTGTCAACAACGGATTCATCTACTTTGGAGGATGCTGCAAATCCCCATGTTCCGTTTATCAGTACTCTAATTCCGATTGCAGTGTTCCCTATACTACTTGAAACGCTTTTTAAACTTCCTCTTTCAAAAAATATACCTTCATTGTCTGTTTTTGTAAAACGAACATCTGCAAAATCTATCTCCGGAATATTCAACTTATTTATTATTTTTTTTATTAGTTCTTTCATTTTTATCTCCTAAATAGCTTTTGTTGAAGAGGTTATATTAAAGTCCGAAACCGTTACACTCGGCATCAAACTGCTTAATATAAAAAACTCGCTATAATTTGTTGAAAACGGCAAGACATAATTCTTATTTTCAATCGCAGTTATATTTTTCAATAGATCTATCAAGCTTATCGTGTAACGCAGGTTGTTTACAACATTGGTTATCTCACCGTTTTTTATTAGAAATGTTCCATCTCTTGTTAGCCCTGTTACCGTTGTTTCCTTCATATTGATAAAATTCATATAATGCAATTTTGATATGTAAAGTCCGTTTTTTACCGATTTGATCATTTTATCAAACGATTTATCCCCGGGTTCAAAAACTATATTTGTTCCCATATTCCCGTTCTTTTTTAATTTTAATTTATTACCGTAGTAATTATCAACCATAAAATTTTTAAAGATGCCGTTTTTAATAATATCAAGTTTCTTTAAGGTATGTCCATTTTGATCATAGTAAAACCTTATCATTCTATCATTATGTGGCGAATCCGATATACTTATATTTTCCGGAAATATTTTTTCATTGATCTTGTCCTGAAAACAGGAGTTGCCTGTATCTAATGCCTGAGCAGAACTGCCATAAAGAAGATACTGGATAAATTCACTAATTGCTGCTGGTCCAAGTATTACCTCATATTTTCCAGGCTCCATATCTATAATTGGTAAATTTGCAAGTTTAACTTTGTTCAAAAGTCGGGACTTAAAATCATTTAGATTAAATTTAACAAAATCCTCACTACCATAAGTTTCAATTACCGTAACCTGGTTCTTATCAGAGACCGCTTTTACATCAAGCATGATCGGAGATGTTATATATTCCTTATTCACTCCATTTGAATTTATAATAAATGATTGAACATAGTTGGTAATGAAGGTTCCATATATCTTAAAATTGTACGGTTTGACAGCGTTGGAAAGCTCATTTAATATGCTGATCTTATCTTTTAGATTGATCTTTTCCGTATTATCAACGATCTCCCCTTGTTTTGTTATTTCTTTATCGTTTTCAATATCAACAAAATCAGGATCTTCCGGAAGATCATCAATAAATTTTTCCGCATAAAGGATCTTTTTTTTAAGTTCATTAATATTTGGATTTACCATTTTAAAGCTAAATAACCGTTTACCTTTATATATTGTGCAAGAGAGTTTTTTTACCTCTTTTGTAATATTATAATTGGTCATTGACTGAAAAAACCGAAGAAAATTTGTTTTCCAGGATTCATATCCGAGTTCAAGTTTATATTGCGGATATTTCTTAATAAGTTCATTGAGCTCTGCAACAAAATTGTTCATAATCAACTCCTATATTTAAAAATACAAAAAGCATAAAAAAAATTCAAAAAATGGAGATGACCGGACTTGAACCGGCGACCTACGCGTTGCGAACGCGTCGCTCTCCCAGCTGAGCTACATCCCCAATATCTTACTATATTGTTTCAAGGTATTTCTTGTATTCTTCCTCATCCATCAATTCGTTGAATTGAGATTCATTTAAAATTTTGACTTCAACGATCCACCCTTCATTTTCAGCACTGCTGTTTACAAGCTCAGCCGCATCTTCAAGTTTATCATTAAATTTAACGATTCGTAGGTCAACGGGAGCATAGAAATCCTCTGCCGATTTTACGGATTCTAAACTCCCCAACCTTTCACCTTTTTTTATTTCAATATCAATCTGTTCACTTTCCACATAAATGATATCGCTTAATGCTTCTTGTGCATAATTACTGATGCCTGCCCTGTAATTTTCTCCCGCTTTTTCAATCCACTCATGGGTTTTTGTGAATTTCATACTTCTCTCCTATTTTTTATATTGTTTTCTATAAAATGGGGTTTTGACGATCACTGCTTTTTTGAGTTTTCCCCTTATATCTATATATAACTCATTCCCCCTTTTTCTATTTTCGTAAGGAACATAACCAAGTCCAATATATTTCTTTAAAAATGGTGCATAAGTTCCACTCGATACAAAACCTGCTTCTTTATCATCAAGAATAACCTTGTAATTATGTCTCGGAATTGCTTTTTCTTCCATTTCAAAACCGACCAGGTATCTTTTTAAACCCTCTTCTTTTTCCTTTAATAACGGTGCTTTACCGATGAAATCATCCTTATCAAAGTCAATAGCCCATTTCAATCCCGCCTCAAGCGGTGTAATATCATCGGTAAGTTCGTTTCCATAGAGCATAAGTTTTGCTTCAAATCTTAAAGTATCTCTTGCACCAAGACCAATTGGTTTTAAACCATCCTCTTTACCTGCTTCCATTATTTCATCCCACATTTGTGCAGCTTTCAATGCCGTGAAATAAATTTCAAAACCATCTTCGCCCGTATAACCGGTTCTTGATACTATTGCAGAAATTTTATTCTTAAAGGTAAGCTCCTTAAAATGAAAGAATCCAATTTTTGAAAGATCATAACTGATCAATTTTTGAAGTATTTTTTGAGCGAGAGGACCTTGCAAAGCAAGCTGTGCCGTTTCTTTTGATATATTCTCTATCTTAACATCAAAATTCCCCTTTTGAGATACAACCCAGTTATAATCCTTATCTGTATTTGATGCATTAACAACAAGTATTACCTTATGAGCACTAAACTTGTAAGCAAGCAGATCATCCACCGTTCCGCCGTTTTTATTACACATAGGTGAATAACAAACCTGACAGTTCTCTAATTTATTGACATTGTTCGTAATTAAATGATCGGCAAACTTAACTGCATCCGATCCATTAAGTATTATTTCACCCATATGAGAAACATCAAAAAGCCCTGCTTTGGTTCTCACGGCATTGTGCTCGTCAATGATCGTTGTATATCTCACAGGCATTTCCCAACCGGCAAATGGTACAACATGCCCATTATACCTTTTATGCACTTCATAGAGAGGCGTCCTTCTAAGGTCTTCCATACTTACTCCTAAAAAAAACTTATTTATTATAACTCTTTTTCTTATAAAATTCAATTTTTTTTATTTCGAGGCATTTGCGAAATTCTAAATGTCCAATAGCAAATGATTTAGAATGATAAAAAAAATCTTTCACCCATAAAAGTAAGAATATTAACCACAGATTAGACAGATTAAAAACAGAAAAATCTTTAGAATCTATCTTTAAATTTTCAGTTTAAGTGATTTTATTAAATCACTTTTCATTAAATCTTTTTTTTAA
>JAUXGM010000092.1 GCA_030622125.1 bacterium
AATTTTTCCTACGGAACGCAACTACTATTTATTAAATCTTCAAATGTCGTTAGAAAAGACATTTACAATATTTTTTTTAAAGGAATAAAAGTTTAACATTTTGACTTTGGAATAACAATTATTTTTAAAAACTATTGAAAAATTATGTAAAAAGTGTTAAACTATATTTATGAGGAGAATATTTATTTTGCTATCCATCTTATTGTTTTTTGCCGCTGCATGCAACAAGGGGAAATTTGCCGGTTCTTCCAACGAATCAGGGAAAGCTGCCGGAAAATCCAAATTAACCCGTACTTCACAGGAATTGAAGGAAATGCTTGTTATCCCGGAGGGATATTCCGTTACAAGTGAACTGACAAAAGAGATACGGAATAAGGAATTTTCTGTAAATCTTTATAACATTGAGCTGTCAACGGATATTGTTAATGACTCTGTGGTTACAAGTATCAAATATTCAATCAAATTAGTTGATATCGGGGATTCTAATATGTATCCACCGTTAGCGGCACATAAACTTTTCTATAAATTCGGAACAGAAAAAAATAGTGAGATCTTTTTTAAAAAGAAGGACATTGTGGGAAATTGGAATATAATTTATAGTTACAATAAGGTAGAGCGTGACGGACAATTTTCAGCACAGAGCGGAATACTTTTTCTCATATTTAATTTTGAAAATAATGATTTTGAAAAAGCGAAAGAGATCTTTTTAAAATTATCGGAAGATATAAAATAGGAGGTGTGCTAAGTGGGTGGTTAGCGGTAACCTGTAACCTGCAATCCGCTACAGCAGGACTGAATACCTGATTGAGGGAAGAAGTTCTTTGAAAACAAATAAAAAGCTGTGTTGAGATCAGGGTCCTATGCTTAGATTCCAGGCAAACCCCGCCAGATCCGGAAGGAAGCAACGGTAAACTATGGGTCCATGCCATTGGATAGCCTTGATGGAGTAGATTTTTACGCGGGATCAAAAAATGGAATTTCGAGGTTAGGGCATACCTCCGAGGAATATATGATGTCGGATGGATATACTGTTTTTGCACGCAAGTATAGGGCTCAGAATTTTGATGAAATTATCGGGCAACAGCATGTGGTAAAAACGCTTAAAAATGCCATTTTATCGGGCAATATAGGACATGCCTATCTTTTTGCCGGACCAAGGGGTGTTGGAAAAACTTCAATGGCAAGAATATTTGCAAAAAGCTTGAATTGTGAAAAGGGACCGACTATAAATCCTTGCAATCAATGCAACCTCTGTGCAATGATCTCTAAAGGCAATTCTCTGGATGTCGTTGAGATAGATGGAGCGTCCCATAGACGAATAGATGATATCAGAGATCTTATCGAACAATTAAAGTATCCTCCCGTTTCAGGAAAAAATAAAAAAAAGATATACATAATTGATGAGGTTCATATGCTTACGACAGAAGCATTCAATGCTCTTTTAAAATCGCTTGAAGAGCCTCCGAAATATGTTATATTTATTTTTGCGACAACAGAACCATTTAAAGTTCCGCCGACAATTCTATCAAGATGTCAAAGATTTGATTTTAGAAGAATACCATTACAGAAAATATCTTTGAAACTTAAAGAGATCGGTAAGATTGAAAATATAAATGCAGCAAACGAAGTTTATTCGTATATAGCAATGCAATCCGAGGGCTCACTCCGTGATGCCGAAGTTATGTTCGACCAGTTGAATTCTTTTTCAGATGGAAATATAACAATGGAAATCGTACAAAATTTTCTCGGGGTTGTCGGCATTGACTGGATAATGAAGGTAATTAAAAATGTTTTTGAAAAAAATGCTGCGGCTGCCATCGGTACTATAAATGAGCTTTATAACCAGGGTTTAAACTTACGAGATTTTTTACTTTCCTTTTTAAAGGTATTAAGGGATTTAGTACTTATTTTTGGAAAATATAGATCAGCTGAAACAATCCTTTACTTTCCAGAAGAAAATTATAAAAAGTATCTTGAACTATTCAAGGACATTGACGCCGACCTACTTCTTAGTTTTATGCGTCTCATTGAGAAAACATACAACACCATTAGATACTCCGATTCAGGAAATTTGGAAGTTGAAATTATGGCTGCGGATCTAATTCAACTCTATGAGATCTATGATCTAAATGAGCTAATAACCTATGCAGAAGCGGCAAAGATAAAACAAACGGTTTATAAATCGGTAAATAGGGCTAAAACCGAAGATATTAAAGCAGAAGGCTCTCAATCAATTATTATAAATGATGAGAACTACAATGCCTTTTGTAACTGGGTGAAAGCCAGCAATAAAAATATATATGAAAGATTTTTATCGGATACATTTTTTGACCGTTTTGATAATAATGTCGTTTATATTTATATTGAAGGAATACAAAAATTTTCTTTTCGGGAACGAAAAGCAGCTGATTGGGAGGAGGTAAATGTTATATTAAGAAAATTCTTCAATGAGGATAAATTAAAAATATCGGTTGATTGGGCACAATCCAAATATACCGAAGGTGGAAGTCAAAAAAAGGGAATTGCAGATGAGGTTACGAAAACAATTCCCGATATTAAACTTATAAGTGATGCTTTTAACGGTAAAATAACTATTAAAAGAAAAGAGGAGTAGGATATGGCAAATTTTAATAAAATATTAAAGCAAATGCAGAAATTACAACAGGATTTGGCGGTAAAACAGGAAGAAGTTAAGAAGGAAGAGGTAACAGGTGAGTCTGCTGGTGGGATGGTCAAGATCACAATGACCTGTGGATTTGAGATTCGATCAATAAACATTGAATCCGAGATCTGGAAAGAAAGTGATAAAGAAATGATCCTGGATCTGATCGCTGCTGCATTTAATAACGCAACCTCAAAGGCACAGGAGAAAATAAATGAAGGATTGTCCGGATTGACGGGGGGATTAAATATTCCGGGATTATTTTGATGAATAAATTGTTAAAAAAACTTAACGGCAACATAAGAAGTCTTCCATATATTGGAAAGAAAACATCGGAGCGACTTATTTTTGCTCTTTTAGAAACCGAAAATAAAAAATTAAAAGAAATTGCCGAGATATTAGAACAACTTTCACAAGCAAAAACAGTATGTTCAAACTGCGGAGTTAAAAGCCTGTCTTCGCCTTGTGAAATATGTAATAATGCCGAAAGGGATAATATCTTATGTATTGTTGAAAATTCAAAAGAGCTTTACAAAATGGAATTAGCAGGAATATATAATGGCAAATACCATGTTTTAGATGGTGTAATATCACCGTTCAAAAGTAAAAATTTTGATGAATTAAACATTCAAAACCTTATAAAACGAATTGAAAATGAACATATAAAGGAAATAATCATAGCTCTTTCCCCTTTACCCGAAGGAGAAATAACTATTAGATATCTTATAAAATATTTAAGTGGTATTGATATTAAAATTACAAAAATGGCAGTTGGGATTCCGATTGGTCAGTTCTTAGAAAATGCCGATGAGATCACTTTAAAAAGTGCGTTATCAGGGAGAATTAATGCAAAGGATTAAAATTATTCTTATTATTTTGATATTTCCTATTCTTGTTAACAGCACCCTATACGATTTAATGGATAATGGAGTAAATACTTTTAGTGGAGATTTTTTTTCGATTGTGTTAAAAAATCCTGCTGCAATATCAAGGAACCAGTTAAGAAGATTTTCTTTTACGATGAAAAATCAATTTTCAATAAATAATTTCGGGATAACCTTTCCAAAAAAGCGATTTAATATTTCATTGGGCGCATTAAATAAAACCCATTCCCCCTATTACGAAAATATATTTAATATTAAATATTCATTAGACAATATGTTGGATATTGGCATTTCTTATTCTATGTTATTTCAAGATATCTCAATGGATATGAAAGCTCTTTATAAAATTAATTTGGGGTTGATCGCCTATCCTTTTACGAATTTATTTAAGAAAAGTGGAAACCTGAGTAATTTTGTTTTCTCATTTTATACCGATAATATTTTAAAAAATAATTGTATTGAACATTATTATCCCATTACTTATGGTGGCGGGATCGCTTTTTTTTATCAACGCCATCTCATTGATATTTTCACAAATGTTGAAAATAAGGATAAAAATATCTCTTTTGGCTTTGGTATGAGGGCAAAAATAATCAATGATCTTCATCTTTCTTTTGGGATCAGGAAAGATAAGCTCAGCAGCGTAGCATTTGGACTTGAATATTTATATAAAGATTCCACTTTTGCAGGCGGGGTAAATATAAACGAAGAAAAACAGTCCTTTATATTTGGGATTAATATTACACCCGGGAGTAAAAAAAATATTCTGATCAGTGAATATATGTCCACAGGGATCTTTTTCTACAAAAAAAAACAATATGAAAAAGCAATGGAATATTTTAACAAAGCACTTGGAATCGCTCCGAATAATCCGGATGCAAAACAATTTATTGATATTACAAGGGAAAGGATGCTCAGAGAAAAAGATGGTTTGGTTAATAAGTGGATATTAAAGATACATTCCTTATTAAAAAAAGAAAAATATGAGCGTGCAGAAAAAGAATTTGCACGATTAAGGGAATTGTATCCTGCTTTCAGAGGTAAGTGGAAAAAACTAACCCCGTTATTTATAGATAAAAAGAAATTAAAAAATATAGAAAAAGATACTGAATCCGCTAAGTTTTTGTTATCGTTAAATGAATTAAAATTACTCATAAAAAAAGATAAATTGATTGAAGCAAGGAAAAAAATGAGTTTGCAAACAAATTATCCTAAGAAATATGAAAAAAAATTTATATCTGTAAAAAATCTTTTAACCGAGAAGATAAATAAAAAAGTTAAATCTCTATTCTCTATGATAAAAGATGAAAATTCTAAATCGGCAATTGATATATATAAGGAAATTTTATCTTACGATGGAAAAAATATACTTGCAAAAAAAAGAATAATATCGTATTATTTAATTATGGGTGAAAAGTTTTATCGTGACCAGAAGTATAATGAAGCATTATCTGCATGGCGAGAGGTATTGATCTACGAGCCTCACAATACGAATGCCCTGCTTTATATAGATACTGTAAAAAAAAGGATGAAAAAGTAATGTTTAAGAATTTTAGTTTCAAATGGAAAATTTTATGTGTAATCTCAGTGATATTGATCTTTGCACTTATCTTGTTCTCTCTATTGGTTAATATATATGAGAAAAATCTGTTATTAAAAATTAATGATGAGAAAGGTAGGGTAATTGTAGAAACAATAAAAGGGAATCTTGATCTAATGATGCTTTCAGGAACAAAATTACAATTTTTTGATTTTCTTAATTCTAAAAAGACTTATGAAATAAGGGATATTTCTATTCTCAACAATGAGAAAAAGCATATCCTTTTTTCAACGGAAAAACATATAGAAGGTTCAGAAATAAAAAAACCAACCATTGAATTATTACATGATATTAAATCAAAAAAAATCAGTGCGGTCTCTTTTGATAATAATATGACGCGAACTTATTTTATCTATCTCGGCAATAGTTTTTTTAAAGAAAACGGTTCTTTTGTTTTAAAGGTAAATTTTTCTCAAAAAAGGATCTATGATTTTATTAATAAGCAGACAAAACAGATCGTTTTCCTCTCTGTGTTTATCTTGATAATTGGATTTATAGGTAGTTTTTTCTTTGGAACTATTGTAACAAGCCCGATCAAGAAATTAACAACCGGAACCTTTGAAATCGGGAATGGAAATCTTGATTATAAGATCAACATTAATTCCAATGATGAGTTTGGAAGTCTTGCAAATTCATTCAATCAAATGGCAGAAAATTTGAAATTTGCCCAAAAACAGATCATTGTAAAGGAAATAATGGATCGGGATTTTAAAATTGCTATGGATATACAGAATGCCCTTTTTAAGCAGCAACTTCCTGAATCAAATGTTCTTGATATTGCAACTCATTATGAGTTTGCAAGGCAGATCGGCGGCGATTACTATGAGGTTTTAAAAGCAAATGATGAGACAACTGTTTTAGTTGCCGATGTTTCAGGAAAAGGAATTCCCGGTTCTCTAATAATGGTAATGCTTAGAAGCCTTATAAGAGCACAATTTCATAGTGAGCATAATTTAAAAAAACTAATACTTAAGGTAAATCGGATGTTAATGGAAGATATTACCCCTGGGAAATTTGTTACTTTACTTATTGCCAAGTTCAATGAATCAACAAATAAATTAGATATTATAAATGCCGGACATATCCCGCTTTACAAATATATTGCGGGGAAAAATAAAATTATTGAGATCGTTCCAAACGGACTTGGTTTGGGGTTAGATGCCGGGGTGATATTTGAACAGAATTTAGAATTGGGCTCGGATGAGATGCAGTTAGGAGATATTTATGTTTTTTGCACGGACGGCGTAACGGAAGCAATGAATAAGAATAGAGAACAGTTTGGAGAGGAAAGGTTAAAAAATGCAGTGGTTAAATATAAGGATCGTGATTCTACAACCATCCTAAAAAATATTAAAACCGACATAAAAGAATTCTTACAAGGTGAAGAATTTAATGATGATTTTACAATGGTCATTGTTAAGAGAATAAATAAGGAGGCATAAATGGCAAACCTTGAAATTATGGCTGAGGATAAAAATGAAGTTACCGTTTTACATTTAAAAGGCTTTTTAGATGCATACACATTTCAAGATTTTGAGGATAAGTTAAAGGAACTTATCAGTGAAGACAGGGTTAAGATCGTAGTGGCTATGGATGAGTTAGATTATATATCATCGGCGGGGCTTGGTGTGTTTATGAGTGTTATCGGTCAAGTAAGAACAAAAGGCGGCGATATTAAATTAACACAATTGAATTCAAAGGTATATAAAGTTTTTGAATTGCTCGGATTTACAAAACTTTTTCAAACATTTGACAATATAGAGGAAGCAGCGGAAAATTTTAAATGAAGATTTTTCCCATGGATCAAGAAATATTACAAATAATAAAAAAAGATCGAACCGATTTGATGGAAGAACTGAGTTTACTTTCGGAAAGTGTTATGAAGAGCGCAATCAATGCCTCAAAGTTAATAGCAGAGACCTTCGAGAATAACGGCAAATTACTTATTGCCGGAAACGGTGGTTCGGCAGCTGATTCACAACACCTTGCAACAGAATTTGTCATCCGATTAAATAAAAAAGATATTCGGATGGGCTTACCGGCTATTGCACTTACTACCGATTCTTCTCTGATAACAGCAGGAGCAAATGATATCGGTTTTGATCGTATCTTTGAAAGACAAATTGAAGCACTTGGAAATGAGAATGACCTCTTTTTGGGAATTTCAACAAGCGGTAATTCAGAAAATATTATAAATGGTATTAAAAAAGCTCATTCAATGAAGCTAAAGACCATTTTATTAACCGGAAGAAATGTTCCCAATATAAATACCGATATTATCATCAATGGACCGGGTAATGGGGTTTCTCAAATTCAAACACTCCATAGTTTTATTGAACATTTAATTGTTAAAATCGTTTTGATATACATAAAAAACGGAAAAAAAGTTGATTTTTTTTATAAAAATTGTTAAAATAAAAAAAAGAGGATATTATGCCACGAGGAAGACCAAAAAAAACGGTGGATGAAAAAAAAACATCACTTTATGACCTTTCTACGATTTTTCAAAAATTATGGAAAGATGATCGATCAGCAAAGAAATCAATTCTTTTCGCAGCATTTCTTTTATTTTCTGTGATATTAGTGAGCATTGGATTAGTTTTCGGTTATCTTTTTTATTTTATAAGGAATATATTAGAAGGAAAGGAATACAAACTTCCCGATTGGCCACTTAATAATGGAAAAAAGTTAACCGATATGTATATTAGGGGTTGGAAGCTTTTCTTGGTATTTTTACCATATTTACTTCTTAATCTTCTTTTCTTTATAGGATTTATAAAGACGGTTCTTTTTCCTATACCTATTATTTTTTGTGTTTTTACCATCATTACATTGCCCTTCTTAACCATAAAATATGTTGAATACGAAGATTATAAAAAGTTATTTGATTTTGAGGATATTATAAAATATATTGGAAAGAACATTGTTGACATTATTGTCCTGATCATTTTTACAATTGGAATCTTTGTTGTTGCCTGCTTTGGTGTCGTTCTCCTTGTATTCGTTGCTTTTACTTTAACATGGGCTCTTTTTGTAACGACATTTCAATGGACAATGCTCTATAAAAAATATAAAAAATAGGAGGCTTATGTATGAAAAGAATTAACAAATTCTACTTTGTTATTTTCATTGCACTTATTGGAGTTATCGGATTGCTGCTTGGCGGATGTAAAAA
>JAUXGM010000104.1 GCA_030622125.1 bacterium
GTCTAAATTTTCAGTTATGAAATGAAATTTCATTATTCTAAATCTTTTTAATTATTAGAAAATTAATTTTCTACTTTTAAAAAAAAATTAATGAAAAGTGATTTAGTAAAATCACTTAAACTGAAAATTTAGACTTGAAATTCGTATAATCCGTTAAATCCGTGGTTAAATAAATTATATTGTTGTTGTCTTTCCGTATTTCCTTATTCTTTTATTTTCTTATTGCCTTGTCTATACTGTTTTCGGGTGATCTATCGTTATCTAAGGAAGAATCCGGGACACACCTCAACAAAAAAAAATCAGTTTGATGAGGTATGTCCCTCTTTTATGGCTTTTCGGATTTTTATATTGTTTTTCTTTCTAACCTCTAACATCCAACATCTGTATTTTACTTTTTTTTCGTATTTGCCTCTATTCTAAAAAGGATCAAAACGATCTCACACCATATCCTTGCACCAATTGTCCCTAAAAAAGCAACTACTACCGCAATTACTATACCACCTATTCCTGCAAGGAAGGAGCTTGAAAATCCACCTATAATACAAGCAATTGCACTGATACCGACAAGCACTAAAAGGATACCATAGATAATTTTAATGATATCAAGGGTAACAAATTCCTTAAATGAAAAATCAAACACTTTTTTGAAAAAATTTTTCTCTTCCATAAGAACCTCCGTTTATTTTATTATACCATATTTTTTCATAAATTGATTATATCATTTTTTAATCTCATTGTCAATTTTTTTTAAAAGTTTTCATTTCTAAACTTTTAACAATTCATTTGCTCTTTGCCAGTTATATTCAGCATTTTTAAACATTTGTTGATGATATATTTTCTGTAATTTTTTATCATTTTTAATCACACCTTTAATGTAAGAATCTTTTTGTAAAAGTTCTATTTCAGAAAATAAAAACCATTCTTTTAAAATTTGTAAATATTGAGATTTATTTCGGTTTGTGTTGTTTTGCAAAAACCGAAATTTTTTCCTGAAATCCGGTGTAGAAATAGTATTTATAATTTCCAAAATTTGCTCCATTGTTCCGGTTTCTTCAGAAAGTTTATCCCATAACTCACTTGCAATTAAAGTTTCAGACGGATCAAAAAATTTTGTCATATTAATGATAGAATTTAAAAACCGCGTTTTATCGTATCCTGTTTCTGTATCGTTTGTTGGGTCAAATGGAAATCCAATATAAAAATAAACCTCTTTTTCTGGGAATGCTTTTTTGAGGGCGGTTTTACCCTCTATAATTTTTTGTTTTTCTCCTTTCATTTCGCCGGAATTCGGCTTGACAGATTTTAATTCAATAGCGGTGATTGAATTATTATCTTCAATGAAAACATCAATGGAAAAATCAATTGCATTGGTTAAATTCCCATGATTTACGGAAGATATTTCATTATTTTCTTCTTCCAAGTTTGGCGATCTTTCTGAATTAGAAAGTTCGGTCATAATTTCATTAATTTTGTTTTTTTTGGATTGATAAATTTTTAAATTTCCCAGTTTTTTAGAGGTATACTCTCGTTTTTCTCCATCAGACAAAATCTGTGCAACTTTTTCAAAAAAAGTTTGTCCAAGTGTAGTATTAAGTCCGTGTAACCAGCTGCTTAAACTAATAAAAAATGGTATATCAGAAACTTTATCTTCAAAATTATCTTTAAATGCTTTCAAAAACGCTTTATGAAATGGAGCATTGCGATTATTTGAAGCATCAGCAGGAAAAGTTTCAAATCGTTTGATGAGAACTTTTATAACTGTTAAGGCAATTTGTTGTTTTTTTGTCTTTCTCATACTTTCTTTAAATGAAAAATAATCTCCGAATACGGATTTTTATCTCGCTCCGTTCGGTTTAAAACTGGTCTTTTAAATTGATTCATTATTTTCATCCCTGCCTTTTCTGCAATAGATGGATACAAATTCCATTTATCGTTCGCCACCAAAAATACATCAAAATCACCAACCATAAATTTGCGAGAGTTAAGTAAAACTTGTGCAATTCCTTCCGCATAGCTTTCTCGTGCGACTATACCTTGTCCTTTGTAAAGTGGTCCAATCTCAAATTCATCTTTGCGTTCAAAACCAAAAAGATCGTAAGCGTAGGCATGTTGTTCATGATAATCAATTTGTCCTACATACGGCGGAGAAGAAAAAATTCCTTTAATTTTTTGTTTTTGTAAAAGTTCCAAAAATTTTGGACTTCGTTTTTCAATCTCTCTAAAAATATTAACTGTGCGTGAATCAGCTGAAATAGTTGCCCAATAAACGTTGGTTTTAACCTGTGAAAACTCTCGAAGTCGGGCAATGGTATCATTTGCATATCGTGTAAACCAATATTTAATCGAAAAAAGCGGTTTGCAGATTTTTTTGTGTTTGAAACAATAATATGCGGTGAATTGCGGTTCTTTGAGTGTCGCTAAATCTGAATGTGTCGTTGCACGACACGAACGAATTGTACGGCTTAAAATAATAACCAAAATACATTTTATTTTTTCATCTTTTATCCTTTTGAGTTGTTCAAAAGCAAAATCAATTTCATCACGCGTATTTTTGATATACCACTTATCAAGGAAATTGTTATTCTTGTTTTGTTTTAATTTGATTTTGTATTTTTCAACAAGTGAATTGTAAATTTTTAAAAATTCTACTTCTTTTTCTTTTCCAAAAGTATTTTCGTTAATTTTTTTGGTGTAAACATCTCTTTTAAATTGTGGGCTCGGAAAATATTTTTTGTTGAATTTGGTAAGTTCATTCAAGAGTTCTTTTTCAAATTCTTCTACATTATTTTGAGTTTCAAAATTTTGAATTGCTTTTTTAAAATTTGAAACTTCTTTAACAAGTAAATCAAAATCATAATCTAAAAGTTTAGAATCGGTAATAGTACAGTTAAATTTAGAAACATCAATACCAATCGTATGTATTCCAAGTTCATTTGCTTGAACGAGTGTTGTCCCTGAACCGGAAAATGGATCCAAAATAATATCGCCTTTTTGAAAAAAGATTTGTGTTTTGAAGTTGTCTGTGTGATCATCAATAAAATATTTAACAAGTTGTGGAATAAATTTCCCTTTGTAAGGATGAAGTCTGTGAACATGCTTAGTAGTATCCTTTTCGCGTAAGTGGTCAAATGAGAGTGCCCAATTCAAATCATTTCCAAGTTTTTGCTTCCAATTCAATTCGCGTTTTCCGTGGAAAGAATTGTAATATTTTTTTAAATCCTCAAGATCAATTAAATTTTGTTCATATCGTCTAATTTTTCCATATTGTAGAAGATAGGAAATATTTGTCGGAGAAATTTCACGATGCAAAAAATTTGTCGCCCAACGACATGCTTCGTGAATATTAACTAAATTTCTTTGTGGAAATGTTGTGCTCATAATTCTTGTGTTTTAATAATTCCTGAGGATTCTTCAATCCAATCTGTTCCTTCGTTATTTTGATTTTATGTTTTTTCATTTTTTTGATTATAACACATTAAATATCAAATGTCAAATATTGAAATTTCCGAAAATTTGTGATATAATCGATTATTATGAAAAAGAAATTATTGATATTCTCTCTTGTTCTACTTCTAATCGTAAAAATATTTCCAGATGAAAGTGATAATTCAAACTGGAAGGATAATGCTCCAAATCTTTATCTACAATCAAATGCTTATATAGATACAAACTATTTAAAGAATCAAATGGAGTTTGTAAACTATGTTACAGAACAAACAGCAGCAGACATTTTTTTGATCATAGATGCAACAGAAACTGCTGGGGGTGGCATGGAATACACCTTTAAATTCTCGGGACAAAAAGGGTTTAAAGGGAAAGATTGGACATTAAAGTATTCATCAAAAAGTACCGACTCAGGAGATATAATAAAAAAAGAAATTGTCAAAACCATTAAAAAAGGTCTCTACCCTTATCTGCTTTCTACTCCCCTTTCGGATTTTATATCATTATCATATCGGAAACCTGTTAAAAAAGGAAAAGTTACAGATCCATGGAAAGGTTGGCTCTTTAATATAGGTATTTCCAGCTATTTAAATGGAGAAGAAAAATCAAAAAATAGTTACTTTGATGGAAATTTATCCGTTTCCAATATAAATGAAAAAAATAAATTCAGGTTATCGGTATATCTGAATTATAATGAAAATTC
Source organism: bacterium (assembly GCA_030622125.1). Classification (GTDB taxonomy): domain Bacteria; phylum AUK180; class AUK180; order AUK180; family AUK180; genus JAUXGM01. Next base: position 4,148 of record JAUXGM010000104.1, read on the forward strand.
TTATGATCTTGGCGATTCCGAGATATTAAAGAGTATATCCCGCTATAAATCTGTTAGCGGTATGTATGCCTACGGTTTAAATGATCATTGGTCGATTGGCGGATATTTAAGCGGAAGTTCTTCAAGTTACAGTAATTTAAACTATGATCTTGTTATTAGACCGGCTATTGAGTTCAACATTTATCCCTACTCTGATTTTTCTACAAGAGCATTAAAATTAAGATACTCTCTTTCAACTTCTTACAATGATTATATAGAAGAAACAATCTATAATAGGATGAATGAAATACTATACAATGAATCCCTAAACATTGGTTATTATATAAGTGGAATATGGGGAAAAATCAACCTCAATATCTCTGCTTCAAATTATTTGCATGATTTTTCAAAGAATCATTTTAATATTTACAGTAACTTTTCAATAAAAGTCTTAAAAGGACTTTCATTAAGCTTTTATGGGGGCATCAATTTTATTCATGATCAACTTTCATTGACAAAAGGCAGCGCTACCGATGAAGAGATATTACTGCGAAGGAAAGAATTGGCAACACAATACAGTTATTACTCAGGATTTAGCATTAATTATTCTTTCGGTTCTATCTATAACAACGCAGTAAATACAAGATTTTAGTTAATTTTTGGGGACGGTGGTTGATTTTGTTGATTTTTTAATAATTATTGAGAATTTTTTACTAATATATCATCAAATATGTAGTTTTTTTTCAATATCCACTTAAAAGCTCAAAAACAAAGTGCCAATTTGTTTAATTATATCGAAGATATAAAGAATTGATTTATAATTAATCATTTAAAATCAACAAAATCAACCACCGTCCCCTGTATTAATTTACTTTATTTAAAACCTTTCCTTCCTTAAAATAAGCGACTATCTGGTTTGCAGCGGTAACAGCACAGTTCACCTGTGCTTCGCTTGTTGATGCACCAAGATGCGGTGTCAAATGAATACCCGGAACACCAATAAGCGGACTATTCTCCGGTGGCTCCTTTGTATAAACATCTATTGCAGCTCCTTTTATATCACCATTTTTAACTGCTTCTACAAGAGCATCTTCATCAATAATACCACCCCTTGCACAGTTAATGATACAGGCGGTTTTTTTCATCTTTGCAAGTTCGTTCTTGCCGATCATTCCCCTTGTTTTATCATTTAGCGGAACATGGATTGAAACATAATCCGATTCTTCCAAAACATCATTCACTTCAACAAGTTTATAATCAACATCCTCCTGCTTTAAAAAAGGATCATAAACAATGACATCCATTCCAAGTGCTTTACAGATATTGGCAATGTCTCCACCTATCTTTCCGGCACCGATAAGCCCTATTGTTTTTCCTTTTAGTTCTGTTCCCTTCAATTTTTTCTTTGCCCACTCTCCTTTTTGCATCGTTGCATCCGCCTCGGGGATATGTCTTGCAAGACCGAATATATGTGCCAGTGTAAGTTCTGCTACGGCATGGCTGTTCTGTCCGGGTGTATTTTCAACGATTATTCCCTTTTCAGCTGCATAAGGTTTATCAATGTTATCCGTGCCTTCTCCGCCCCTTACTATCAATTTAAGAGCGGTTGCAGCGTCAAAAAAATCATGGGTGAACTTTGTGGCACTTCTTATAACTATCGCTTCATAATTTCCAATGACCTTTAATTTTTCCTCTGTTGAAAGATTATTTTCAACATCAACCTCAAATCCTGCATTTTTTAATATATCTTCCCCTTCTTTTGCTACCTTATCAAGTAATAAAACCTTTGTCATAATTCTCTCCTAAGAATTGTTCTTTTTAAATTTTGCAAGAAAATCAACAAGTGCTTCAATGCCCCTGTATGGAACTGCATTGTAAATGGAAGCTCTCAATCCGCCGACCGAACGATGTCCTTTTATACCGATAAGTCCTTTTGTCTTTGCCTCTTCAATTGCCTTTGCTTCAAGATCTCTATTTTTTAAAATAAATGTAACATTCATCTTTGATCTTGATTCTTTTTCGGTAGTACCGATATAAAAACCATCCGAATTGTCAATGAAATCATAGAGAAGTCCTGCTTTTTTCTCATTTTCCTTTTCTATTGCTTCAAGACCACCGGCATTTTTTATCCATTTCATTACAAGTCCAATGATGTATATTGGAAATGTTGGCGGGGTATTGAACATTGAATCCTTCTTTATATGTGTTTCATAATTGAGCATTGTGAATAGATTTACTTTTTTTTGTCTTTCAAGAATATCTTTTTTTATAACTACAATGTATGCCCCTGCTGGACCAACATTCTTTTGTGCACCTGCATAGATGAGCGAAAACTTTGAAAAATCAAGCTTCCTACTCATAAAATCGCTTGACATATCACATATCAACGGGATATTTCCCACCTCAGGGATTGTTTGCCATTGTGTTCCTCTAATCGTATTATTGGATGTAAAATGGATATAGGCGGCATTCTCATCAAATTTTATATCTTTGGGAATATAGGTAAATTCCTTGTCTTCAGAACTTGCTACAACATGGATATTTCCTGCTTTCTTTGCTTCCTTTATCGCCTTTGTTGACCATGCACCTGTATCTACATAATCAGCAACTGTACCCTCTTTCAAAAAATTATACGGGATCATCGCAAATTGCATACTTGCACCACCACCCAGGAAGAGAACTTTATAATCATCTGAAAGTCCCAAAATCTCTAACACATTCTTTTGAGCTGTTTTAATGATCTCATCGTAATCCTTTGAACGATGGCTCAATTCCATAACGGACATTCCCGTTTTTTTGTAACTTAGAAGCTCTTTCTGTGCTTCTTTTAATACCTCTAAGGGCAATGCTGCCGGGCCTGCATTAAAGTTGTAAATCCTTTTTGTCATATCACACCTCCAACGGCTAAAATTTTAATTAAATATGATAATATTTTTTTCTCATTTTGTCAAGTTATTTTTTTCATTCTTTATTAATTTAATAACCACAGAGCACCAGAGCACAAAAAAAGTGAATAGTGAACCACAACCTTAGGAAGATGCTGGACATGCCACCGCACTAATATTTAGTTCGGAACTAAGCATCTATTATTCCTCTGCGAACTCTGCGTCTCTGCGGTGAATCTCTCCTTTCTTCAACTCATAACTCAAAACTTTATTTCTCCCTCGCTAAACCCTGAAAATCAAGATTTTAAAAGAACCTATAAAATGGAAATTTAAGTTTTCAATATCTGTTACAGTTTTTCTTACTTAAAGAAAATTACTTAATTAAGTTGACAAAATTTATTGTCCCCGATTTTTAATATTGATTTCGGATAATTCCTGATCATCACAACTCCTTTTCCATCCCGTATTAATGAACTCCAATATCCCGTAAAATATGTGTTTTATTATTATAAGACTTTTTGGAATTTAATTCAAGGGAATTGTGTAAATTTCCCGTATGCACATATTCGCATATTCGCATATTCGCATATTCGCATATACGCTTGCACCAATCAAATAAAAAATGAGATTATTACACCTTTGATGTGAATCAAAGGCTCA
>JAUXGM010000098.1 GCA_030622125.1 bacterium
TGTCGATACTGTTTTCGGGTAATTTATCGTTATCTAATGTAGAGTCCGGGACACATCTCAACTTTCTTGGGACGCACCTGAACATCCGAGGTACGTCCCGCCTGTTTTCTGAATTTAATATTTTTTTACTTTACTATTCACTATTCACTATTAACTATTCACTTGTCTTTCGGTATGTCCCTCTTTTGTGGCTTTTCGGAGATTAATATTGTTTTACTTATTCCCTTATTCTCTTATTTTCTTATTCTCTGGCATTCTTCACTAACCTCTGTTTTTCCTTATTGTCTTATTACCTTTAAAGAAAATATTTTATTAAGTTTTAAGATGAACAATTGAAAAATCTGTGAAATTATGTATTATCGAAAACGGGAAAAATAATTGTCGTTGATCATCCTGGAAAAAATTGGTTGATAGATTGAGTATCACAAGAAAAGGTTGGTTGTAAATTCCAGTATGTGTGTGAAGTTTTGCAGTAATTTTCATTTACTTTTTGAATGTAAAGATTGGTGAAATGATAAGAAGAATAATCCCAATTATATAATAAAAAATAGGAAATTTCTGCGGAATGTAACCCGATGAGATTTTTACGGCATTTTCATAGGTTAGATTTTTCAAAAAATCATTTGAAAGTAAAAATTTAGCAAAATCAACTGTAAATGATATGTAAATAAATAAACATCCAAGAAGAAATACCAAAAGAAATTCAAGATTTAGATCATTGGATTTATTAATTAATAGATATCCCATAGAAATAAAAATTATGCTTACTAAAATGGGAGCCCATACGGGTCCAATCCAGTTTACTGGAATTAAAAATAGTAAATCCCAATCAGCAAAACTTTGAGGCCAATTTAAAAAAATCTTTAAAAATAGATAATAAAATATATCCCATATACCAAATAACATAAAAAAATATGCAAACCATTCCTTTCTATTTTTTGCTATTAAATATGATGAAGAAAACAATAGTAACATAGTTGCAAATTCTCGGCAATACTCTACCTTAAATATTGAATAAGGGATAAAAGAATTTAGAGGAAAAGAAAACCCATGAGAATAAAAATTATATCGGATATAAATAACAACCGCTGCTTCAATAAAAGCAAATGAAATACCCAGAAACCATATCATTACATTTTTTTTCATCATAAATATCTCTTTACATTTTCAAAAAAGTGCTTTTGCTTCCGTTGAAAGATCATAAATCTTTTCCATTACCATGTTTGCAAGCTCTTGATAATCGTCCATTGATAATTCTTTTTCATAATATTCATTAAGATATATAGGTTCTCCGATAACACAACCATAATTTGCGCGAAATTTCGGACTATGCACATAATCCGTTTTTTTTAATTTTTTATAGTATATTTTTCTGATTATAATATCTTCATCATCTAACCAGACAGCCATTGGGATTATCGGCACCTTCTTTCCCAGAGCAAGCCGAATTACACCCTTTTTAGCCCTTGCTTTTCCTTGTTCGGCTATTTTTTTACCTTCGGGTGCAATGAGAACTGCTTCTTTTTTATCAAGAATTTTAAGGCATTCAGTTATTGTTTTATGTGAATCCGCACCTCTGATTATCTTTATTTGTCGTGTCAAACTGAATATTATATTGGGAATAAGGAGTGTCCATATCTCCTCATTTATCATTGTGTGAACAAAATCCGGTGCTACGATCAATGCGGGAAATGCATCGTATTCGGTCGGATGATTTACGGCATATATCTTTGGACCTTTTGGAATTTTTGCCTTAAATTTGTATTTAAAATTCAGATAGAAAAAGAAAAGAATCCTTAATGTTAAGTTTCCAATCTTATAAAAAATCTTGTTTATCATTTTTTTTCTTCTCTCTAAAAGCTATATTTAAACTTAATATATATCTCATCATTCTTTTTTACCTTACCGAAATTCGTATTGTCTTCTCCGTTAATAAAATACGCCCCTAAATTTATTTCACCATTATCCATTGGTATATAGGAAATTTCAGGCAAGATCATTATTGCCGAATTATCTTTTATTTTATTAAAATCTTTAATCTCCGATCCGAGTCCGATTTTGATCTTTAAATCATCGTCAAAAAACTTCTTTTCCATACCCAATATAATATAATCTTCTAAATTATCTTCTTCCCTTTCATGAATAAATCCGTGGAGATATTGCCCGTTAATATATAAACCGTTTTTAAATGTATAATCCATACCGACAACATACTTATAGTATGGTTTACTGTCAAGAGCAACCGTGGTCTCGGTATAAGTATTCATTGTAGTTATCATAATTACTTTTTCCGGAATAAAACAGGCTGCCTCACCCCAGACACCGATCTTACCGATCTCACCGGACATATCAGCACCAATTACCTGCATTTTCGGGTAGATCATTTCAACATTGACATCTATTGCCGTAGGGGAAACGGAAGTTATTATCACATTATTTATTAAGGGTATATCATCTCTGCCGTTGAAATAACTCAGAGAAAGATCATAATTAAACAGATTTCCCGAAAATTTTACGGCAAACATTGAGCTTTCTTCAAATGACCTTTTAGGTAAAATAACGGTATCCGAATAGGATTGTAGTATCAAACCTTCGGGAACGGGTAATGATGAAAAAAAGGCAGAAGCCCATTCATCCGAAGGAAGCACAGCGGGTTTAAAAATAGGGATAACAACACCGACTAATGAATAATCTCCCAGGTAATAGGTTAATTTAACAGAATTAGAACCCAATTTTCTTCCAAAATCCATAATATCTTCCAAATCATCGGGATTGAGATTGTCGGTGGGATTTAACTTATCCGCAGTTCCCCATGCAATTCTTTGCTTTCCAACCCTTATATCAAGATTTTTTAAAACAAACTTGTAAAAATCTATATAGGTTTCTCTGATATTGATCATAAGGGGATTGATACTTTCGGTATCTTGCAGATCCGTAGAATTTAATATATTGGGAAACCCAATACTTTTAAATTCTGTTTCACTGTAAATATGTCCGTTCCCGATGTCTAAATTCAATTTTGATATTAATTGAATTTCATTCCACGAAAATGTATTATCTTCCAATCTGAATCTGTTATCCGTAAAAATATTTCCGCTTAAATTTATCTCGGAATACGAAAAAGTAAAAAATAACAGTATAAAGACAATTACCGCACAAATTTTATCTTTTCTCATAATAATCTGCTCCTTATCTTCTTTTAAGGTAACGTTTTGAAAATAATTCGTCACCCAAATTTTGATCGAACTTAATTTCGAGGATTATCATTTTTGTTTTATGCTCTTTATCCAAATCATGCATCAGTGCTTGTTTTGCGATCCAATATTTTCCTTCTTTTTCAATCTTACTGTTTTCCATAACCTTTACGAGTTTACCCTCTTTTGAATAGAATTCAATTTTTACAGGATAGAAATTATCTTTTCTTACAGCCATTATCAGTTTTGAATATTCTTTTTTTATACCTTCTTTTGGTGCCAATTCCAACTCATATAACTGCTCTTTACTTTGATCATTTGATTTCAATAATTTGGCATCATAAATTTCGGAATAATTTGTTGAGGCAATATCATCATAAGTAAAATCAGTGCCTGCAAAATTGGTATTTTTCACATGTGATGCAATTCTTCTTATTTTCCTGAAAGCAGGTAAATAGAGATACATCATATCGTTCGGCAGGTTTAAAAAAGCAAGTCCTTTTACATCCGCGGGAGAGAGAAATTTAACCATTCTTTTATCACTTCCTTTCTGCCATATCTTTACTTTACGAACTTTTTCATCTCCCTTTTTGTCAATTAAGATCATCTCTACAGTGATCTCCTGATCTTTCGGAGCATTAATAACCTCATCAACATTTTTTAAAATCTGTTGTGCCGTGAACTCTTGAGATTGGGAATTATTTCCATCTGCAAAAGCAAAACCCGAAATCAGCAAAACGAACATTAGGAATAAAATTTTAATTCTTTCCATTTTTTCTACCTCCATTTTTAATTTTTTTACCAACTTTATTTGCCATATTTCTGGCAAATCTCTTAAAATTCCCTACAAAACTTGCATGAGTAACAATGATAATGGCGGGAACTACCGTAATTGCACCAAGGGCACTTGTAATCATTGTTAGAGCCATCAACCAACCGAATTGCCTTATGGGAACAATACTTCCGAAAAGCAAGACCAAAAATCCCATGGAAACCGACAGGGCATTGATTAGAATTGCCACACCGGTGGTTTCCAATGTCTTTTTAAGTGCATTATGAACAGAATTATTCTGTTTGAATTCAACTTTAAAACGGGATATGAAATGGATCGTATAATCAATCCCAATTCCAATGGCAACACTTCCTATTAAAACGGTAATAATATCCAGAGCAATCCCGAAAAGGGACATAACCCCGAAATTTATCAAAATGGTAAGTACAATCGGAGTTATACCGGTTAAGCCCCCGGCAAAGGATCTCAATTGTATGGTCAGAAGAATAAAGATCAAAAAAAGTGATATGACCAAACTTTTAATTTGACTTTTAATGATCTGTCTGTCAAGTTTTTTATAGATTATAGGAAGTCCTGTTTGTTTTACCAAAAAGACTTTAAAGGATCTATTTTGATCATTATTTCTGAATACGGTTCTGTATTCATCAGGAGAAAGAGCAATATTATTCTCATTTATTCTCCATAAAATATCATTTATTTCTTTATTGAATTTTTTGTTATTTTTGATCTCTTTCGGGAATAGATTTTCAATTTCATTAAAAATTATTTCTACTTTTTCTTTTTTTAAGGTATCATCAATAATCGATTCGATTGCTTCGGCAGCAAGTTCTATCCCCTCGGTATCTTCGGTGATATCTTTGCTTAAATTATTATTTAAAATTTTTATTATATCATTTTTGGAAAAAGCATCTTTTTGTAATCTTTCCCCAATCTTTAAAACAATGCCGGCTATTTTTTCGGAAGAATTTATTTCAATATCTGCTTCGTCCCCGGAAAAATATTTTTTTATTTCTTCCTGTATAAGAGAAATAACGGAGGAATCGGACAGTGAATTACTCTCTCTATTTTCCGATATAATACCCCTGCATTTTTCCGTATCAAATTTATAGTCGGGCAATCTGATCGAAATATTCGTTTTGACAGCGTTTACCGTATTTGAAATTTTCTTATCTTCCAAAATATTTCTTTGACTTTCTTTAAGATCATTTAAATTTACTTCAATAAATCTGCTTTTAACATTATTTTTTATATAATTATTTATTTTATCGACAAGATGAACTATTTTTGTTGTATCAATTGTTCCCAAATTTGCCTGGATCATTGCAACCGTTTTATCCCCATTTACCATTTGATCTAAAATATCCTGCCCTTCCAAAAAGAACCATAGATTTGAAACACCTTCTTTTGTATCGGGGATTATATATCTTCCGTTCATTACATCATTCATTTCAGAGATCAGATCTGCAATAGAATTCGGATTATGTATGTCGGGTAAGCTTTTTAGGTAGTTTTCGATCTTCATCATTTCTTTTAGAACATAAGGATCTTTAATATCTCCTTTTACCTGTATCTGTATTGGAATTGAACCTCCGAATTTTTTTTGCATCATTCTTTCCGTAATTCTGATCTCACTGCTTTTATCAAAATATTCCATCATATTAACTTCGCTGTGGATATGAAACAGACCGATTATACACAGTAATACGATAAGTATTGTTAAAAAAATAATAGTTTTTTCATTTTTTAATACAAAATCAGACAAATGATCCATAAATTTAGTAATTGATTTATTTTCAATGTTCTTATCTTTATTTTTTCTTTCTTTTACTTTAAGAAATGAAAGCACAGCAGGAATAAATGTCAAAGAAATAATTAGGGCAAAAAGAATACCCAACGACATAAAGATACCGAAACTCTTTATGACGGTAATATAAGCGGTAAGAAAAGAAAGAAAACCGATCGCAGTGGTTACCCCTGCCAATACAATGGGTATACCGACCTCTTTTAATGCAAGGGCAATTTTTTCCTTTTTGGTTCTTTCGTCCCTAATGTCCTCATAATACTTGGTCATTATATGAATACCGTAAGCGCTTCCTACGGCAATAAGAAGTACGGGAATTGCATTGGATACGAGGTCCATTGCATTACCCGTAATAATCATAAAACCAAATACCCAAACGGTACTTAAAAATCCGGCTGACAGCGGCAAAATTACGCCCCTAAAATTTTTAAAACCGATAAAAAGCACTATAACGATCAAAATAATTACCAGTGGAACCAATTTTTTTACCTGAGAAATAATAATACTTTGAATTAAAACCATTTGAAACGGAACACCCGCATAGTATGTTTTTTCAGGTCCGGGATATTTTCCCACAATATTTTTCAGCCTTTTTGCAACGGCTACCTTATTTACATCATCTTTAACCCGACAGATTATTATCGTTACTTCACCGTTTGACGAAATGAGATTTCCGACATACATATCTTTGGAAAGGGTGTATTTTCTTAATATTTCAAGGATTTCTTTATTTTTAGGAATATTGTCCGAATCAATAAGATCATTTATCTCGAGACCACCCTCCACTTTTTTTATATCAATAATATTGGTTAAACTTATCACCCTGGAGATTCCTTTATCCTTTTCAAATTCATCAGTTAAATTTTTTATTTTTGTCAATGTTTTATAATTAAAAATATTATTATCTTCTATAGCAATTATCGCAAGAGAATTACCTCCAAACATTTGCCCTGTTTGATTAAAAAGTTTGACTGCCTCATCACTCTTTGGCAAATAGCTTAATATATCACTGTTTATTTGAATATTCTTCAGTTGAAAGCCCAAAAACAGGGTAATCCCGATGGTTAATATAATTATCAATAAACGAAATTTAATAACAAATTCTGAAAACTTTTTCATCTTTTTACTATCCCGTTAAAAAGAATATCTAATAATTTATCAATATTCTCTTGTATCTTCGGCAAAGATATTTCTGTTGACCAGGGATACTCTAACCCTTTCAAAGCAGAGATAATGGCAAATGATGTCAATTCGATATCTTCAATTGAAAATAGGTTTTTATTATTACCATCTATTAAGATGGTCCGAATTGTTTTTATCTCCTGCTGGAAATTCTTTTCCCGTATCCTTTCTATAAAGGCATAGTGATCAAGATATTCTTCCGTTAATGCGCTATGAATATTTGCAAGTTCATTCAGATATTTCATTCTTGTCGTTATGTATGCTTTGAGTTTTTCTTTCGGTGTATCTTCCTTATCTATCGCTTCATTGATTTTTTGTGCCAAAAATCGGTTTTCTTTTTCAACAACCTCTCTATAGATATCTTCCTTACTTTTAAAATAATGATAAAGGGTAGCCTTTCCCATTCTCGCTGCTTTTGCAATTTCATCAACGGTTGTTTTAATCAGCCCGTACCTTGAAAATATCTTTTGTGATATGTTCGTAATAATTGTTTTTTTGTTTTCATTCACAAAAACACTCCTATAAAATTCTCGACCAAAATCGTTTTTCGTTCCATTATAGTATTTTTATTCTTCCGTGTCAAATTTTTTTACATATTCGTAATTATTTTTATTTACATTTTGAATTTAAATATTTTTCTTTCCAGATCGGTTCCGATAATTTCTTAAGATCATCATCAAATTTTACCATTCTTTCATAGTATTCATTATCTTTTAATGATTGGTCTGCAAATTCATCAATCGGCTTAATATTGTCTTTTTCAATCAGTATGTTTCTTCTAAAATTATCATAATGATCACGAATTGAACAGGGAGCAAGCCAATTTTTAATATTTCCATCCTTTTTTCCATAGCCATAATCTTTTTGCCATTTTCTACCTCTTACAAAATAATCGGTGTTTAAAGCATCCGCTATGCTTTTACCGTTTTTATATAGATCATATAAATTATCTTTTGCATAAGGAATAAAAACACAAGGAGAAATATTACCATTCCAATCAACATAGAAATAACCACCCTTTTTTGCATAAGCGATACAACCTTCTGATGCCCCTGCTGAATTCCAAAAATCCCCAATAAAATAATGCTTTTCAAAAAGTAATTTTTCCCATTTCTTGTATAAGTTAATCCTATCCTCTGCCGAAA
>JAUXGM010000155.1 GCA_030622125.1 bacterium
AAAGTTCGTAGCAGTAAACTCTTTCTCGGTATTTTAGCTCATCACTACCTGCAAAAGGCAATTGAAAATAATGGGAATCTATATTTTGCATTGCTTTCATTAGACATTTTAAAAACTGCTGGAAATCTTTCTCTTTCACTTATTGCTAACCTTTAAATCTATACTCAAACCTTAGCTAATTAACTACATGGAGAATTTTTCTGTGCAACATGATAAGATATAGTTTAAGCTGTGTATTTTTCAAACATGATAATAGTTTAATAAACGCTGACAACGTTCTAGTACATTTTAATTATTTAATAGTATACTGGAAACATATCCTTTTCTTTAATAAATATTAAAACATCATACTATCTAACTTCGGTGCCAACCACTAAAATGCTTATTAAAATTTCCTGCTTCATCAAAGCATTTTATTCTGGATTCCCCAAATGCATGAGAGAATTTAGAAGCCAAATCCATAATCATATCCTTTATTGATTCTTGAGATATTTCATTCACCATAAATTTTTCAATTATTTTAAATTTATCATGAGAGCAAAAAGGTGGATTACCGAAAGAAAAACCAAATGGTTCTGCCCATTTTTCCACAAAACCTGCTAAAGTAAAGCTTTTTACATTTACAACGCTTAACTGAAAAATAACCTCATCGTAATATCCATTTTTTTCATAGAATAACTTCGCAAAATTTATCAACATCCATGCATACCCAATCGTTCGGGATAAATGCACAAAGGTTTTTTCTATTGGAGGATTTTCTTTTATGTTACGTGAATATATTATTTCACTAGAAATTCCGCTTTCTAAAAATCCATTATTTAAAATTTCAAAATAATTTAAATAACTTTGTTTTTCTAACTGTTCTGCATTATTTAAAGTATTTGGAAAGGTAATTCCATTCAGTTTTATTATTTTTTGATATTTATTAAAATAAAATATTTCAGATTTGCTTGCTGGCTCGAATCCTGTTTTATTCATTTCAAGCCACTCAAAAAAATCTTGTGAAGTAGTATTTATTCGATTTTGATCCAGATATTTTGGAATAAATGAATATAGTATGAAAGGTAATTCTCTCGTTTTAATATTATGAATTTCATTATGTAGCTTTATTGAATTTTCATTAATACCAAAATATTTATCATGTTCGTCATATAAATTTCTTATTCTTAAAAATTCTTCTAATGTGCTAATTATTTTTTTAGAATATTCAAACATTTCCTTGACCTCGCTCTGAGTAGCAGGATTTACTGATGTATTATGCCTAACATAATAATTGTTTTTCCCTTGAAAAGTAATCATGTGGGGCTTTTTAGGACTTTCTGGGATATATAAAAGAAGAACAATCTTTTCATCTTTGTTTTTAAATTCAAATATCTTTAAATTATATTGAATTCTTTCATCAAGATTAGCTATTAATACATTATTAATCCATTCATCGATTTTTTGATTTCCAATAGTTTTCTCTATTCCACAAATATTTACAGGTAATCCGCTTTGCTTGTGTTCTTTAACTCCAACAACAAGAAAACCACCGCTTGCATTGGCTATGCCCGATACATCTTTTAAAAATTCCCTTTTATCTCTATCAGAATTTCCTAACTTTTCCTTATATTCTAAATAGTTATTTTCCCGTTCTTTTCTTGTAAATAAAAGATTTTCTATATCTTTTATAGTTATTTCGTTAAAAGGCTTATTAAACATAATGGCCCCCTTAATCAATCTATATTTTAGATTCAGGAACTAACTCATTGTTGAGATTAATAGTATTTAGCTTAAACAAGTCTATTTGTAATTTTTGAAATATATATTATTTTATACGAGACATAAATATTTTTTATTTTTCCTCAAGCACATCACAAATTTTATTCCATAATGCTTCCAAAAATTCTTTTTTTGTATATTCTTTTTCGCCGGTATTAAATGAATTCAATAAACTAATATCATTAAATTTCATTACTACATCGCCTTTTTCTTGATTCCATTTTATATTTGCCCAAGCATTAAAAGAACCGGAGGAAGAAGATAACATTTCACCCTCAACTCCATAAAAACCAATAGAGTCATCACCTCCGATTCCCCCAATTCCCATATCCAAAGAATATTCTGTTTCACCGCGTAATAATATGCGAATACACGTTCTACCACCGCGGTTAAAAACCGAACAAGATACTCCCTGTTCTGATAAAGAATTACATCTTTTCTGAATCTCAGCTGGAATAAACTTTAAAATGTTTTGGGTTTCCTCATAAGGATTGAATGAATTTATTTTAGATACTTGTGGTTTTCGAAAAACTTCTGGTTTTCTGGTTATATTAGTAGTGCCTTTTTTTAATTTTTCTATTATTAATTTACCAAACTCCTCAGGTTTCAAAGAACGTAAATCAATATAACCTACTGTTGGTGGAATACCGGGGATTTCTGTATTATCAAATCTGGCAGGCAAAATATATTCTCCTTTTTCCGTAAAAGCTCTTGCCTGTGCACTTTTTCTTTCGTGGTTTGTCCAAAGTTTTTCAGAGGAATAACAAGAAATAAACATTATGCAATATTTCGCTTTATTCTGGTAAATTTCATCTAAATAAACATATAAATCTTTACCCCATAGCTTAGTTTTCTCATAATCGTCATAAAAAACCTTAATACCTTTTTCCTTCAAATATTTAGCTACTTTTTCTACATATGCTCTATCTTCACCAGCAAAACTTAACGCCACATCATACTCAAATTTATTTACCATTTTTTAATTCCTTCATTAGATATTTACATTTTTTTGGCTTCTTTGAAACCGGGTATCAATATTTAATATAAATTTTATGATTATTTTATTTAAAATATGCTTACTCCATATAATTAAATCCAAACTATTGCTTTTTCCAAAAAATCACTCTACCCCCATAGCTTTAAAAACAGCATCTATTGGGTCAGCGTAGAAACTGGTTTGAAATTTTGCAAATAATTCTCCTGGAATCGTTTGAATATCGCTAACACTACTCGATGGTATCAAAATACGTTTTGCTCCCGAATCTAACGCTACCCGCATTGATTCAGCCAAATTTTCAGCAGGGATAATATTACCACCTAAACTCATGCTCCCCAATACAACGATTTGAGCTTGTACATGCTTTTTCATTAAGGCGGAAGCCAAAGCAATAACAGCTGTTAAAGTTAAAGAATCAGAAGGACCAGAATTATGTAATTCCACAACATGTATATGGTAATTATGATCTCCAGCTTTAGAAATCGCACTAATACGTGAAGCGTTAGCTTTGAAATAATCAAAAGCAACTCGTAAAGATTCCTTTGAGGATGCACTGGTCCCTACGCCGGAAAAACGAACAGAGCCATTCCCCTGGCTCACCTGTGTTTCCAGGCGATACAATCACAAATGACCATTCGCTCCTCTTGAAACTGTATGTATAATTCCTGGGTTCATTGGACCATCTGGTATTATTGTACCGCCACCTTGTTCTGGTACTGATATATAACGCTCTTCATTTGTTTCAATATCACTAAAACTAAAATGAACATCGTAAAATTCCATGCCACCTATCTTTTTTAGTTGTTCTTTTACTCTTCTTCTTGTTTCTAGAGCATATTGAAGACATCGTGAAACGGCTTTTTTGTCATATTCCGCATGAGGATATAACAACTTCAAGAGTCCAGAAACTGTTTTGCGAACAGCAATTGTATCCCGTTGATTAAGGTCTCTTCCTAATCGAAAGTATTTATCTATCGCGTCTGAGAAATTGTATTTTCGCATTTCGCGGAGATATTCTGCTAAATAATCAACAATCAGACCATAATTATTTGTAAAATATTCTGGGCGCATTTTGGGTATTTCCCATCCGGGTATATATCCATGAAAACGGTCAAAAAATGCAGAATCTATCATCGGTTCAGGAAATGGAGAAAGTAAGTGGCTCCTTTTAACTAAAGTATCAACAGATTGATTAATATTACCAATAAATACCATTGAGGCTGAAGCATTAATTTGATCTCTTCCACGTGCAAAAGATCCCGATGCCATATAATCTTTCAAAATCTGTATACCGCCTTTATCTTGAAAAGAAATACCAGCAACTTCATCAAAAGCAACTATATCCCATAACCCAACTAACCCAATGACTCGACGGCTTAAATTATAAAAGAGATTCGCAACGGTTGTCTGCCCTCCGGATATCAGAATACTGTTAGTACTTATCTCTTTATACAAATGGCTTCTTCCAGTGCCTCTTGGTCCTAACTCACATACATTATAATTGTTTTCGACAAAAGGAATCATTCTTGCGATAAAATGCCACTTCACTCGCTCCTCGAATACAGAAGGCTCCATTCCCATCGACCTTAAAAGTACATCAATCCATTGCTTTTCACTAAACGCTTTTCGCCCCTCAAAAAGTTGTTCCATATTCATATTGGGCATTTGAATTGGTTTTAATTCCTGAATAATAAATGGCGAAATCTTTTGACCTTCTTCATAATAATATAATAGATTGATAATAGCCCAAATACCACCTGCAAGTAATTTCTGATATTTTTTAACCGTGTTTTCCGGTACAATGACTCTCTTTATTCCCAAATTAGAAAAGACAGCTTCGTAAACATCTTTCTTTTCATTAAGCATGACAGTAACTTTATCAATAACTTTCAGGTTTCCTCTTTCCCGTACAATAGATTTGATCTTCTCTGCTTCATCCGGACGGACATAATTTTCAGTTAAAATCCTCTTTACCATGTTAAGGCCATCATCAATAATCGCGTCATCATCAGATGCGCAGTATTGGCCAAGTAAATATTCAAGCACATAAATAGGAACATTTGCACCTTCTTTAAGCTTTTTTGTTAAGTCTTTCCTTACTACT
>JAUXGM010000146.1 GCA_030622125.1 bacterium
GACACAGTCATTCTATTTCCTTTGGCTATATTGGTATCGGGTGGTCTATCGTTATCTAAGGAAGAGTCCGGGACACAGTCTTGGGACGCACGATGCAAGCAACGTATGTCCCGCCTGTTTTCAGTGCATTTTCTTTTAACCTTTGATTCTATTTCCTTTGGCTATATTGTTCTCGGAAGGTCTATCGTTATCTAATGTAGAGTCCGGGACACATCTCAACTTTAAAATATCCAAAGTTGAGGTATGTCCCTCTTTTTATGGGGGACGGAGATTAATATTATTTTTTACTAACCTTTAACCTCTGTATTTTCTTTTGAACCTTAGATTTTTTCTTCATTTTTTTTGGAAAAGTGCCATTTCAAAACCGATCGGATTTTTTTTAGTCGGGATAATTCTAATGTAGTTATCCTCAATAAACGGTGTTAAGAGATTTGGAATATCATCAACAATTGCCTTGAACTCCGTTCGTTTCTCTACTTCATTTACAATTTCTTTGATCTCTTCACTTAAAAAACTGCACACGGAAAAGACCAGCCGCCCATTTTCTTTAAGAAGTTCGAGACCCGATAGAACAAGTTCAATTTGAAGTTTGTTCAATCTTTCTATATTTGACATCTTCAACTTATATTTTACATCGGGTCTTTTCGCTATAACCCCTGTATTTGTGCAGGGGGCATCTATAAATACGGCATCAAATTTTTCTTCCTTCGGAAAATTTTTGCCATTATAATTTGTTAATTGGACATCCATATTCCATTTTTTTATGTTATGTTCCATTACCTTCAATCTTTCCTTATTAAGTTCATTTAAAGTCAGATCGATCTTTCCATTTACAAGATTATAGATCATAAATGACTTGTTACCGGGAGCAGCGGTAAGGTCAAGTATCTTCTCATTTTCCCTTGCATTTAAAAGATAGACAGGAAATAAAGAGGCTTTTTCAAAAAGGAGTATCTTTCCTTCTTTGTTTTCCTTCTGAGCAATTTTATTATCACAAACCGAATGAACATCAGGAAGAATTTCCTTGCAATTTAATTCTGAGCGTGATTTACTGAATTTATTTACCATAAATACGGAAGGAACTTCCTGCATAAGTGCAGTAAATATCTTGATCGTTTTTTTCTTATTAAATTCTTCTGAGAGCTTAACTGTAAAATCTACCGGGAACGAATATTTTATGGAGATTTCTCTAATCTTGTTATTTGGGGGTTTAACATTTTCAAGCTTGCCGTTGGTTTCCCTTAATATTGATCGTAATATCCAGTTTATGAACCCTTTTTCTCTTTTCTGTTTTGCATATGAAACATATTCATTAACAACATATTCCGGCTTACTGCTGAAAAATATCTCATTGAGAGCTGCAAATATGACAGCACGATTATTCCTTGTTACATTTTGCTTTTTTTTAAGCGGTATCCTCATCATATAATCCAAAAGGAGGTAATTTCTAACAACTTGTGTTATATCATTATAGAATTTGCCTCTTTCTTTCTCATTGATATTTAAAATATATTTTTCTCTCATATCGGAGAGATTATTCTTAGCCGGATTAAATCCTTCAAGAAATTCTATTACAGCCTTTCTACTATCCATTTATTACCTTTACATAAAAATGTCTGGTTCTTGGACCGTCAAATTCGCAAAAGTAGATTGATTGCCATGTGCCGAGGACAAGATTGGAACTTTCCAATATCAAAGTAACGGCTGAACCTATAAGTGAACATTTAATGTGGCTGTCGGAATTGCCTTCCGTATGATAATAATTTTCATTATGGGGAATAAGTTTTTTTAATTTTCCAATTATATCGCGTTGAACATCGGGATCTGCACCTTCATTTATTGTAATGCCCGCCGTCGTATGCGGACAGTAAACAACAACAATACCATTTTCTATTTTTGATCTTGATAACATATCTTTCACCCGGGTCGTAATGTCAATAAATTGGTTTCGCTCGTTTGTAGTTATTGAAAACTTTTCAAGCATAATTCCTCCTATTAAAATTGTTTTTTAATTTTTTTAAGTTCTCCACTTCTTCTAAACTAAAATTGCCGGATAGAATAGAGTAAAGTGAGCTATTGTAGTAAAATGGTTCTTCTTTTTTATTTTTAATATTATTAAAATCAGGCGTCCCCGGTATCGGTGAAAACCAGGCAAGCTTGATCGTTCCCTCAAAATCTGCAATCTTTTCCATTGCCGTTGCTATTTCATTGTATGACTGTGAGGGTAAGCCGACAAGGAGATAGACCCACAGATTTTTTTTCTTATAGCCGGCGTTATGGAGCATCCTCAATACCTTTTTCAAGGGATATTTCTTTGTCTGTTTTTCCCTTACCGATAATGTATCGTAACCGATTGCAAGATCGGATACATTTGAATTGAACATCAGTTTTGCCGTTTTTTCCGTCAAAAGATGGGGATGGATGGCATTGGGAAGATGCAGTTGCACATTTCCCTTTTTTTTGTCCCATAATCTCAATATTTCATTAAAATGGTTATCACTATTTACCAAGATCGCATCATCATAGATCGCAATATCTTTAACGCCGAGGTTTTTGAGATATTCAAGTTCTTCAACCGTTTCTTCCGGTGGTTTTTGGTAGAAAGAAGGATAGATCGTGTTTGAAGCACAATAGGTGCAGTGATAAGGACATCCCCACGATGTTTGAATTGCAGCAATGCTCTTGTTCTTATAGATGTTCCAATCAGGCAGGGGATAATCACTTCTTTTAATTGGTTTAAAATTTAATTTTATCTGAAATCTATCTTCAATAAAATTGTAAAGATCGGAAAGATCGGTGTCGTCAAATGTCCGATAAAAAAAATCATTATCAAGATATGTTTTTTTATCAAGAATTACACCGTTGCCTCCGACAATTATTGGGGTATCCGGAAAATATTTTTTTAATATTTTTGCTGTTTCAATCACACCAAGATACCAGTAGGTCATTCCTGTTGTAAGAAGTATGAGATCGGGTTTGGTGATAGATGTAAGTCTATGCTCAAATTCCGGTTTTGGTAGTCCATATCTTTTAAGATGAAAGGTATCCAATTTTTTTAGAATTTCAATGTCTTCTACTTTTTCAGTGTGGTATTTGCCGGTATTTCCCCATCTTATATTTATATGTTCAAACCACGGGTCAAATCGATCCAAAAGATCAATGAGATCGATATCTATATTATTTTTTTTAAGAATAGAAGAAAGATATAAAAGTCCGATCGGCTTATTCCAGAGATCGTAAGCCGCCACATCAAAAATATAAGGATTAATGAGAAGAAATCTCAGCAGTTTATTTTACTTTTTAGTCTTTAAATAGGCGTAAATAGCAAATATAACAAATAATGCTGAAATAAAAATAAAAGTTTTAGGTGCTGTTCCCAAAATTCCTGCATTTAGGATTATCTTTGCGACAAATCCTAATACCAATGAGATCAATGATAAAATAAAAGCAACGAGTTCAACAATTTTCATATCGTACCTCCATACTATATTATATTATACAAAAAAAAACTAAAAAAATCAATAACAATTGTTTTTTTTAAGAAATAATTTTTTTTAATCTGTCTAATCCGTGGTTATTCCATTAGAAAGCAGTATGGCGTACTAAGTATTTGGTATAGCGTAAAACGGAAATAAAACTAATAGATTCTTCAATCGCTAATGCTCAATCAGAATGACACTGGGAATGTTTTTCTTTTATCTAAATCACAATTTCGCAAATGTCTTTACTTGATTTATTTTGAAAAAGAAGTTAAAATAAACCAAGAAAAAGATGGAAATAAAATATAATTTCTTTCATACTAAATCAGAAAATATAACTTATAGACCTATGTCCGATATATCAATTTCTAAAATTAAAATAAATGGAGGTTTTTATGATAATTACAGGTGTATGTGATCGTTTTGAAGAGGAAATTGCAGTCATTGTTTTAGACAGAGGCGGTGAGATGTATATTCCTATTGCTTTACTTCCGAAAGATCTAAAAGAAGGTGATGTTCTCAATTTTGATGTTTCAATAGATAAAGAGGAAACAAAAAAACGCCTTGATGAAATGGAAAAGATGAGACAGGAACTTTTGGATAAGAATAAAAATAAAAAGGAGTGATATATGAAAGGAAAGAGCTTTTTAATTTTTACATTTTTAATGTTGATACCAATGTTTATTTTTTCAGCGAATAAAGGGGATATATTAATAACGGAAGTAGCACCTATAGATGGAGGTGGAGTAAGTCCTGCATGGGTTGAAATACAAAATGTTTCCGGCGCATCCATAAATGTAAAAAACATGCGACTTGGTGATCTAGACAGTACTCCTGATCCTGTTTTTGTAGATGTAGATGCTACATTGGCGGATGGAGATATAGCAATAATTCACTTGGCCGATTCCGTTACTCCAGATGAAACCGATGCTACCGGAGATACAAATAGTAATGGATACTGGGATTTTTATTCTGCTGAACCAGATTTGACAAATACGAAGGATGAAGTAGTACTCCAAAATAATGATCAAACTTATATTGATGCTATGGTTTACTGGAATGGTTCTGCTGCATGGAACGTAACTGATCCAGGAGTTATCGTCGCTGCAGGAGAATGGGATACAGATCAATCATCCGGTGCAGTAGTTTATAATGGAAGTTCTGAATGTATGAAACGTTCTAATACTACTGACAATGATAATAAAAGTGATTGGACAGCGGAAGCAAACGGTTCAGCGACTCCAGGCACCGGAAATATTGGATATGTTGCCGGGGGCGACACAACCCCTCCGGAGGTTTCATCTACAATTCCCGTCAACGGTGCTTCCGGCGTAGTACCTTCACAAGATATTATCATTGACTTCAATGAGGAGATGGCGGATACATCAACATTGGGTATTACAATAGCACCTTCACCAGGTGGAGAATCTTATCTATGGTCAATTGATACGAAAACATTGACAATCTCACATAACGATTTTACATATAGCAACACATACACCGTTATCCTTGATAAGATGCTTGTTACCGATCTTGCCGGAAACACACTTGCGTGGTCTGCTGCTGTTACCGATTCCGGTGGTGATACCTTTACATTCACATTTACAACGGGAAATTATGGAGATGGAACAGGAACAGCAATTGCATACCCGGGTAAGGTTGCATTAAATAA
>JAUXGM010000043.1 GCA_030622125.1 bacterium
TACGCTTGGGGCTCCTCTTGATCCTATTACATTTAATTGGGTCAATAACAATACGAGATTGGAATTTAGAACTGTTAATTTGTACCTCTCTACACAGAGTTATTTAATAAAGATATCAAAGAGTGCAAGGGATAGTATCGGAAACGGTATTTTTGGAAGTTATACCGGCGCAATCTGTAATGAATTCACAACAACCGATTGGTATCAACCATGGGATCCGGGCGGAACAGGGATCTGGTATGATTATGGGAAACCTATTGGTTTTATTATAGAAAATGACGGTGGCGTAGGAAACTGGGATAACAGTAATCTGGGAAATATAACGACATCCGATTCCTTTACCGTGCTATTTGGTGATTGGATAGTTATGGCTTATGAAGAGGTTCTGCCTGCTGATGTAAATGCAACGAATATTACATTTTCTCCGGCTGTGGATTTTACCATTACAACTACTGATAACATATATTATACACTTGTTCCGACTGCTCCGCTTACAGCCGATACCGACTATACGATATCCATTAATATGGGCAATATCATTGACACAAATAATAATTCTGGAGCCGATGGTTATTATCCGATGGGGATTGGCGTGGACGGCAATGATAATGTTATGAGGGTCAAATTTAATACTCACACAACACAGACGGATGCACTTCATTACGGTGGTTACAGCTGGGTTGATTTCTATGAAGAGGTAAGATTCTGGTTCAATACACCGAATACCGATAATGATTATTTAGACCATTCAACAATAAACTATGATACCATTTCTATTGATGGTAGAAATTTCTATATTGAATTGGAGGACAGTATCCTTGATAAGAGAACCTATATAAAGATCAAAAGCGTGGATAATGAAAGTTTAAGATGGTATTGGGTCAATTTTAGTTATAAGATTGCGGATATCGATGGTTATACACTTGACGGAAATTGGAATAACCGACTCGAAGGTGATGACAGAGACGATTACAGTAAATATATAAATTAAATTTGACTTGACTTTTTTTTTTAAAAAATGTATAATTAAATAACACATTGGAGGTGCTTATGAAAAAGATGTTTTTCATTGCAATGGTAATGGTTATTGCCATTTTTGTTTTTGCTGATACAGGAGACCTTGGCGGTGCTTCCGTAGCAGTAAGAGATGCATGGAATGATGCTGAATTCTTGCCGGCAGCTGCGGCGTTCTATCCAGATGAGATGGTCTTAAAATTGGATTTTGATTACGGTATGAACAATACCAAGTTTTCCAACTATTAT
The DNA here is from genome assembly GCA_030622125.1 of bacterium. Classification (GTDB taxonomy): domain Bacteria; phylum AUK180; class AUK180; order AUK180; family AUK180; genus JAUXGM01. The sequence goes on from JAUXGM010000043.1 coordinate 1,264, forward strand.
TCCTATTATAATTCTACTGGAATGACAGCGGATTATAAATATGATAAAGCTGATAAGGTCAGTTTTATTTCCCCGGCATTAAAGGGGCGAATGAGAATGGGACCCTTGGCATTTTCACTGAAATTCAAATCACCGATCGCCGGATATAAATCCACAGACGATACGGATAGCGATTACGATATGACAAATCCCGGTACCGATTGGTACAAAAAAAATGATGAATTTTCACTCAAGAACGGATTTCCAATTGATCTGGGACTTAAGATCGGTTTTGCATTTTCGGAAATGATGGGAGTAGGTCTTAATTTCAATTTTAATAAACAAAATTATGTCCAAGAAGACACTTATTACAGAGAAGATGAAACCGGTGTTTTAGATGATGATACATACGGAAGCGAAATAAATTTAAGTGAGATACAATTCGGTTTAGGTGCAATTTTTCATAAAGAAAAAATCGTCGGCGGATTATCCTTTCAAATGTCAAATCTAAAAGCAGATCAAAGAACCACAGTTGATAAATGGTGGAACGGATCAGCAATTATTGATAATTGGACCGACGATAAAGATATGTATCCCATTACAAATATTAAATACAACGGTTTCAGAATAAACGGAATTTTGAGATATATGTCATCAGAAAATTTTACAGCGGGATTGGCATTTGTATATGATCATTTTACACCGGAAGTTGAGATGGAAACGAAAACTTATGATCCGTATGCCGTAATTGATGAAGGTTCAATAAATATTATCAATATTGCACCGGGTGTTTGGTATCATACAAAGAAATATGAATTTGCGTCCGATATTGTTTGTATGCTTCCTTCCGTAAAAATGGATATGTTGGACTATCCGTTAGGACCGGATAATCCGGCAGTAGTTGACTCTGATATGGAATTAAAAGCATTTATCTGGATATTCAGAGCAGGCGGTAGTGCTCAATTAACAGATAAATTAAAATTATCGTTCGGATATCAAAGAATGAATGTTAGTGGGACCGTAACTTCAAAAGATTACGATAATACCGGAGACCCTTTTGTTAATTATGAAGACGAAACAAAAATGTCAAATTTGATGGGTATATCAAATAATGCATTTTCTTTCAAAATGAATTATTCCTTATCCGAAGATATGTCCATTGTTTACCGATTGAATGTCGGTACATACCTTGACGAAAATGATCCCGAATTTATCAAAGATCTTCTTCCTTATGTCGGATCTATGGGTAGTACTATCGGAAATATTGATGTTTCCAGAACAATGACACATAAGGTTGCATTTATATACTATTTTAAATAGGATATAGTTTTATTTAAGGGAGGGAAGTTCCCTCCCTTTTTTCATTATAAGATTTAGTATTTATTGTTTTTTTTAAAATTTTTTAGGACAGGAATGTTTTTTGCAAAACATTTTAAATATTCTATAATCATTTTTAAAAATTAAATAAATAATATTTTGAAAAAGAGATAAAATATGGTACCATTAAATATGTTGCAGCGAATAATTATATTCCTACTTTTTTTATCGGTTTCAATTAACGGAAGTGATTTACAAGGATATTTCGAAAATTACCTTGATTCTTGTAATACAATGAAACCCGTTAATTATGAGATCATTAAGAATAAATATGAAAGAAGAGTCATTATCTCGCAATCCTATCCGAAACTTATTTTCAATACAAATTTCTCAAAGTATTCAGGTGTTTACGATTTGAATTCAATTCAGGCGAAATATTTGAATTTTACATTTGATGTTGATGTAAATTTTGCGAAAAATCTTCGGGTTGAATTTTCCATATTGCAAAATCTCTACTCAGGTGAAAAGATATACGATTTGAAACGAATTAACAAGAAAAAATCCGGAATATTGAAATTGAAAAAAGAAAGAACAAAATTTGAAGGGCTTAAAACCTTTATTGAAAAATACAGTCGGCTGCTTATTATGAGAAATGAAATATCATTATTGAAGGTAAGATATTCCATTGCAAAGAACAAATGGTCAAAATTGAAAAACCGTATTATGAAAGGCGGTGATGAATATTCTCTAAACGAAAAACAATTAAACAATTTGAAAAATCTCTATGAACTAAAAAAAAACGGGTTTATAAAAGAATATGATGAGTTTTTGAAGAAGACAAAAATGATTACACTTGACATAAGGGATATTGATTGGCAAGACAATATATTTAATTATAACGAAAATTTTTTAGACATTGATATTATCAAAAGAAATATCTCCCTTTTATACATACAAAAACGGTTGAATTCGGATAATTTTAAACCCACGATAGATCTTTTTTTTACTTACGGGTTACAGGATGACGATATGGAAACCCTGGATGACGGTTATACGGCAGGTATTGTTATCAATTGGAACATTTTTGACGGTTTCAAGGATAAATACAACAATAAAGTGCTTGATGTAAATATCAAAGAAAAAAATGAAACATTGAACAAATTGAGGAAAGAGAGTCGCCGAAACTTTGATTTTATAAGAAAACAAATTGATGTTTTAAATGATTACTATGAAAATGAGAGAATAATTATTAGTATATTGAAAGGGAAACTTGATAGAAAAGGACTTGATCTTGAAAAAGGAATTATAGGCAGAGATAAATTTTTACAAAGTAAGCGGGATTATTTGGAAGAAAATGAGAAATTTTTAAAGTATTCCAGGGAATATATTTTAAATATTTATAATATGGCATTATTGTCAAATAATATTAAAGGTTTTTGGCGGGTGGTAAAATGAAAAAGATAATATATGTAATGATCTTTGCAGTGATTCTTGTTATAACCGGTGTTATTCTTTTTGGAAGAAAGGAATCGGTGATCTTTGGAAAAGTAAGATATGGGAATGTGTTTGATGATATCTCATTTTCCGGAAAGGTGAGATGTTCCATGCTGAAAAAATATTTTTTTCCGTTTAATCAAGGTGAGGTTATCGATATCCCAAAGATCGGTAAAAAAATAAAAAAAGGTGAAACTGTTTTGAATTTAAAATGCAACGAAATAGAAAACGGTTATAGTATGGCAAAAATTGAGTATGAAAGCAGCTTAAATAAATTAAACAATTTAAAAATAACATTTAAAGAGAAGTCCCGTCTTTACAAGGATAAGCTCATATCAAATGATGATTACAATATCTTTAAGAATCAGTTCAAGATAGCAGAAAACGGTTTGAAATTAGCCAAATTAAAATTATCCAATTTTAATGATATGTATAATAAATTGAATCCCAAATCTCCATTTGAAGGTGAGGTACTGGACAGGAATAAAAACGACGGTGAAAATATTTATAAAGGAGAATATATTTTGGCTTTCGGTAACAGGAATAATCTCTATATTGAGAGTTTTCTAAGTGAATATGACAGGCGAAGGATCGAGGTGGGGAACAATGTGGAAATATCATTTGATTATCTCGGTAATAAAAAATATTCGGGCACAATTTCAGAAATTTCCTTTATTAAAAAAATACAAGATCTGAGAGAAAAATACAGGATCATAATAAAAGTAAATAATTCGGATAAAGACATCTTAATAGATTCCAATTGCAATGTCTATCTTATTATTAAAAAGTATGAAAATTATTACTATTTCCCTGAAGACGGTTTATTGGATGATGGTTCGAAAATTTTTTATTACGGAATAATCAAACATTATGCTTATAAAAGAGAAATTGACAATATTATCAATGTCAAGGGTTATATCCTGCTTAAGGAATGCGGATCCAAAAATGTTATATTAAATATTTCGGATTTGAAAAAGTTTCCTAAAAAAATATTAATCAAGGAGAAAAAAAAGGTTGAAATTAAAGGATTACTTTGAACAAAGTGTAGAAAATTTTTTTGCACATAAACTAAGAAGTTTTCTTATAATTTTAAGTATCATCATTGGTGTTAGCACCATCATTATTTTTACCTCTTTAAGCCAGGCTGCGCAAAAAAGAATTATGGCTTCCGTTTCAAAGATCGGTTCAAAACTCCTCTTTGTAGTTTCAGGGAAGATGAACTCATTTTCTCAATATGGCAGGAGCAACATTAACCTAAATTGGGATACTTTTAATAAAGTAAATAAATTAAAAGAGGTTGAAGCCGTTGTTCCGCAAGTGGGAACATCTATGTGGGTAAAGTATAAAAATAAAAACATAAATACATATATCTTCGGTGTCAATTCCGACTTTCTTAAAGTCAGGGAATATAAAGTGTTAAAAGGTAACTTTTTTACTAAATACGACAGTGAGAGTGGAAGCAATTATTGTGTTATAGGTTATGATATTTATAAAAAATTGGGAAAGCAAAAAGACATTATCGGGAACGGTTTATATCTTGGAAAAAACGGAATTTATTGCAGAATAGTAGGTGTGTTAAGTCCGAAAGGGCAAAACTTTGCAGTTAATCAGGATGAGAGGATCTATGTTCCCATAAAGTTTTTACAAAATGAAATAATAGGAAATAATGACATTTCTATTTTCTACATAAAAGTAAAAGATGAAAAATTAATTCCATTAGTAAAAAATAAGGTGGAAAAAATTCTTCAGAAAGAATATAAAAAGGATGCAGAAAATTTTACGGTTCAAAGTCAAGGAGAAATCCTCGGCACTATGAATTTTATTTCCGATACATTCACAATATTTATATTTATGATCGCTTTTATATCACTTGTTGTGGGCGGCATCGGTATAATGAATATTATGTTAATATCGGTTAATGAGAGAAGAAAAGAGATCGGGTTGAGAAAAGCGGTTGGGGCAAAATCCATTGAAATTCAGTTACAGTTTCTCATTGAAGCCGTACTCTTCACAACATCCGGGGGAATATTAGGTTTTTTGTTTTCTGTGCTTGTATTATTCATATTGCGGTTAATTACTTCCTGGCATTTTTATCTCTCCCCGTTTATAGTAGTATTATCGTGTTTTATCAGTTTGATCATCGGAGTAGTATTCGGTTTTTTCCCTGCGAAAAAAGCATCAAAGGTTACTCCTTCCGAAACATTGAGGGAATTATGATTTTAAAAATATTGCTTGAAAAAAAACATGTTATGAAAATGAATGCAAAAACCTTGCAAAAGTATTATTTAAGAAAGTTGAATAAAATAGTATGTTTTGCCTGTAAAAATTCCCCATATTATAATGAGTTGATCAATAAAACAAATATAAAAAAGATAAGATCACTTAAAGATTTTGGAAAAATACCTTTTTTAACCAAACAAATTATCAGAGAAAACTTTGAAAAGATAAGAGTACCCAAAATTAAGGGATACAAAGTGAGAAGCACTGGAAGTTCAGGTGAACCTCTTGAAATATATAAAAATAAAAATTCCATATACAGAACACTATTAATGGGAAATCCTGTTTTCATAGCAAAGTATTTGAATTTGTCATTGAATAACATACTGCTGCTTCTTTTAAATGATGAACATTCCATAGAAAATATTTTGACAAATCCTTTGGATAAATTTTTAAAGGTACAAAAATTTCTCATTACTGTTGATAAAGATATTGAATATATCACAAAATTTATTTATGAAAAAAATATTGAATTTATCATTACATATCCTCATATGTTAAAAAATATTGCAAATGAAGCAAAAAACAAAAATATTAAATTCCCTAATTTAAAATTGGTATTGATCAGCGGTGAACTCATAACGGATAATTTTGTTCATAAGTATGAAGAATTTTTCAATTGCTTCATTATGAATTCATATATTTCCACCGAAGGAGGTTTAATGGCGGTTTTTCTTCCACAGGTAAACGGTATGAAGATAGTTTATGACAATGTTTATATTGAGACAATTGACGAGGAGGGAAAAAGCGTATTCAATAAAGAAGGGCGTATAGTAATAACCGATCTGAATAATAAGGCTTTCCCGCTTATTCGCTATTCGGGTCTGAAAGATAAAGGTATCATTACCTTTGATAATAAGCAAAGACCCATATTAAAAGTAATATTAGGTCGAGAAATGGATGAAATAGTAAATTCTGCTCAAAGGCATTTTTCCTCGTATATTTTTACGGATATTCTTGAATCGGTTCCTAATATCAATAAATTTCAGATTCATCAGTTAGACCATGACAGATTTAAAATACTTATTGAAGCCGGTAAAGATTTGGAAAACATTGATGAAATTCAAGGTGAAATAAAAATCCGGTTTGAAGAGGTTTTAAAGGAAAAAATTGAGCTTAAAATTGAACCGGTGGATGAAATTGAAACGGAAAATCAGATGTTTTATGTTGTAAAAAACCATTTTTTATGAAAATAAGAAGAGCAAATATTGCTGATAATGAAAAACTCCTTGATCTGGAAATGACATTGAGTCAGGGAAATAAAATTTCATTAAAATTTATGAAAAAGGATTTTTTTTATTTGAATGATTTTTTTGAAAATATATATTTTATTGTCGAAGAGAATGACAGAATTATAGGTTCCATAGGTCTTGGCATAAAATATTACAGATATACCGGTCAAAAAGTAAAAGCGGGGTATATTCACAGCTTGCGTATTGCAAAGGAATATCAAAAAAAAAATATTCGGGAATTCATCATAGTTCACAAAGATTTTTTCAGAATGTTTAAAGAGGAGAATCTGGATTTTGTATATGCATTTATAAAAAGTGATAACGAAAAAGCGAAAAATTTTGCCGTAAAACGACATTTTATTCCATTGTTTACCTTTGGCATTAATGTGATACCAACCATAAAAAAGGCAAAAAAAGAGATAATATTGAATATAAGAACGATCGATTACAGAAATGAACAAATGGTTATTCCCGAAAATTTTTCATTTTTACAATATAATTCAACAATATATTCGGTAACGGATTATTCGAAGTATCTGAAAATATTTGCAGAAAAGGTGCCGTCATCATTATTGTTCCTGTCAAAGATCATATTCGGGAAATATACCGTTGAACAATTCGAAAAAAGAGGCAGACTGCTCTCATACGGAATACTGAATATTGTGGAATCAAAAAGTAAAAAAGAGATTAAAGAGATAATAAAATATGAAAAACAGAATTTTTATAATAAACAGATCAATGTTATGGGGCTGGTAAACAGAACAAAATACAAGATTTCTAATCCCATTGTTCTTAAAAACACACTCTTTGTTCTTTTCAGGAACCAAAAATTTACAAAAGAGCAATTTGTTTCGGATGTCTTTTAATCGCTTAGATTTTTTAGGAGTTTTTCTGTTCCACCGGAGAAAAGAGAGCGTCCCATTACAATATAATCAGCACCATTTTCAAAGGCTTCTTTTGGTGTAGCCGTCCTTTTTTGATCGTTTTTGGAATCATCTTTGTATCTGATACCCGGGGTAACCTTAATCAAATCTTCCATATTAAGCCTTAATTTAAGATCACTTGCAGACATTACTATCCCTTCAATTTCCGAGTCAATTGCCATTTGTATTCGGCTATTTAATAGATCATGTAGGTTACTGCCTGAATTTAAAAGTATTAGATCGTTTGTATTCAAACCGGTTAAAAGCGTAACGCCGAGAATATTTACATTATGATCTTTTCCTATTTTTGACAATTTTTTTAGTCCGTCAATGCCGCTTCCAATATGAACGGTGAAGAAATGAAAACTATATTTTTTTGCCAATGAAAGAAACCCCTTTTCCATTGTATTCGGAATATCATCAAATTTGAGATCAAGAAAAACCTTTTTGCCTTCATTTTTAAGAAATTTTAGGACCCGCTCACCATCCGAATAAAAAAGTTGGTATCCGATCTTAAAAAGAGAAATATCCCTTTTTATTTTATCATAATTCTTTTTAAATTCATCGAATCCCGAAAAATCCATTGCAGCAAATACTTTGCTTATCATAGTAATATCCCCCGAATATCATTAAGATCTTTGTAACCTTTTTTTGTCAAATATTCTCTGATATTCTTAATTATTTCTACCGGTTTTTTCGGATCAAAGAAGAGAGAAGAACCGATCTCAACAAGATCGGCACCGACCATTAAATATTTGATAACATCCTTGTAATCCCAGACCCCACCGCATCCAATTATCGGAAGGGAAGTCCATTTCCGGACATCATATATTGTTCTCAGACCGATTGGCAAAAGAAATCTGCCGCTCATACCGGCACTTTTGTTCTCAAAGTAGAACTGTTCTTTTTCAATGTCTATCTCCATTCCGGAGATTGTATTCATAAGCGTTAGTCCATCAAAACCGATCTCTTCAAGTAATTTAATATTCGGTTCATTTACCTGATCATAAGAAAGTTTTGGGAAAATAGTGATGTTGCCAAGTTCCTTTCTTACCGCCAATAAAAGTTCTTTTATTTCAATAATATCCGTTATGATCTTCTTTCCCTTTATATTCGGACATGAAAGATTCAATTCTATTATGTTTATATTTTTTTCAATCAGAACCTTTTTGAAGACAGATATCTCATCCTCATCTAAAACAGCAATTGAGGCAATGATGTTTGTTCTTATATCCTTAAACGGTTCAATATCCAATTTTTCAATTCCGGGATTTGTGAGTCCGATAGAGTTCATCATTCCCGCCGGTATCTCTAAAAGTCGTTCGCCCTCATTCCCAATTCGTTCGTTTCTTGTATATGTTTTAAGCACAATACCGCCAAATGGAATTGATCCATAGAATTCAAGATTTTTTTCAGAAAAGGTACCCGATGCCGTTAAAAGCGGGTTATTAAAATAATAGCTACCTATTTTTACACTCAGATCCATAAAATTTAAAGTAGTAGTGAACTTACAGAAGCAGTATCCACAATGTCCTCAAAAGAGCAGCCTCGTGAAAGATCACATAATGGCTTTGCAAAACCCTGTATTATGGGTCCTATGGCAAGGGAATTACCAATCCGCTGAACAAGTTTGTAGCCGATATTTCCAGAGTTAAGATCAGGAAATATAAGAACATTTGCCCTGCCTGCTATTTTAGAATTTCCTGCTTTCCTCTTTGCTATTTCGGGAACTATTGCTGCATCAAGCTGTATCTCACCGTCATAGTTGAAGTTTACCTTTCTCTCTTCAAGTATATTGCAGCTGTCTATTACCTTTTGAGCTTCGGGTGCCTTTGCCGAACCCTTTGTAGAAAAAGAAAGCATTGCGATCCTTGGTTCTATGTTGAGTATTTTCTTAGCATTTTCAGCAGTCATCATAGCAATATCAGCAAGCTGAACGGAGGTAGGATTGGGGACAACCGCACAGTCGGCAAAAAATAGAACACCATCATCACCATATTCTTTTTTAGGGGTAACCATAATAAAGAAACTCGATATTGTTTTTATTCCTTCTTTTAAACCGATTATTCGCAATCCTGCTTTTAACACGGTTGCCGTTGTATTCATTGCCCCTGCAACTAAAAGATCACCATAACTATGTCTTAAAAGCATTGCACCGAAAAATACATCCTGAAGAACCTCTTTTTTTGCCTGCTCATAAGTAATTCCTTTTTTTTCTCTTAAATGGTAATATTCGTCAATGAATTTATCCCGCTCCTTAAAAGAGTCGGGATCAACGATCTCTATTTTATTCAGATCTACATTATTTTTCTTTGCATCATCTAAAATTGTATTCGGATTGCCAACGATGATCGGTTGAGCGATCCCTTCTTTTAGAAGGACTTCCGCTGCCTGAATGGTTCTTATATCCTGACCTTCGGGAAGTATGACCTTTTTGAATAGTTTTTTTGCTTTTTCCCGTATCTTTTTATTCATAATTGACTCCAATAATAGTTTATTATATATTTTTTTCAAGGAATTGCAAATTTTTTTGAAAAAAGTGTCAGGTTGGTGTTTTGGTTCTTTCAGAATTTATTGATAGAAATTTGAAAAAAAATAGAAAAAGTGTTATATTTACTTTAAGGATGTAAAATGAAAACAAATCATAAAATAATAATTGGCGATTCAAGATGCATGAATGAGGTAGGTGATAAATCTATTCATTTAATAATTACTTCTCCACCATATTGGCAGTTAAAAGACTATGGGAGAAAAAAGCAAATTGGATTTAATGATTCTTATGAAGATTATATTAATAATCTAAATTTAGTTTGGGATGAATGTTACAGAATTTTAGATAATGGTTGTAGATTATGTATTAATATTGGTGATCAGTTCGCACGTTCAGTTTATTACGGTAGATATAAAGTAATCCCGATAAGAACAGAAATTATTAAATTTTGTGAAACTGTTGGTTTTGATTATATGGGAGCTATAATTTGGCAAAAAGTTACTACATGCAATACGACTGGCGGTGCGACCATTATGGGTTCTTTTCCATATCCCAGGAATGGAATAATTAAATTGGATTATGAATTTATACTTATATTTAAAAAACCGGGGAAAGCAAAGACAATTCCAAAAGAAATAAAAGAAAAATCAAAAATGACTAAAGAAGAATGGAATGAATTTTTTATAGGTCATTGGAAATTTTCCGGGGTAAAACAAGATAAACATTTAGCTATGTTTCCATTTGAATTACCCAGGCGATTGATAAAAATGTTTTCTTTTGTTGGAGATACAGTTTTGGACCCATTTCTGGGCAGTGGAACAACATCTCTTGCTGCGAATAAATTGGAAAGAAATTCAATTGGTTATGAAATAAATTCTGATTTTTTGCCGTATATCACCGATAAAATAGGATTTAAATCAAATGATGAACATTATATTATTTTAAGTCAAAAATCCATTGATCAAAAAGAAATTGAAAGGCGAATTAAAAAATCGCCTTATATTTTTAAAGATCCTATTAAGTTTAATAAAAAAGTGGATCCAAGAAAACAGCAATATGGTTCCAAAATAACTTTAAAAGATAACAAAAATAATAGCAAAAAATTATTTTCTGTTAAAGATATTATAAGTCCAAATCTTATAGTATTAGATAATGGATGTAAAATCCAATTAATAGGGATTACTCCAATAAAGAATAAACAAACAAAAGCGATAATTTTTTTAAGAGAAAAAACTAAGGGACAAAAAGTATATTTAAACTTTGATAAATCAATTAGCAATAGTGATGGTACAATATCAGCGTATTTATATTTAAAAAATAAAACATTCGTTAATTTACATTTACTTAAAAATGGATTAGTAAATGTTGACACGAACGTCAACTTCCGATATAAAAGTAGGTTTTTAAAAGTTATTGATCAAGAGAATTAATATGACAAGAAAAATAAAAATCAAAACCATTGAATTAGAACAATTACTTAATGTGGATAAATATGATTTTCCTAAATATTCTACACAGATATTAAATTTAGCTAATCAAAATGCACAAGGTACTAGACCCAAAGTTGTTGGACAATTATCAGATTTGATTCAAGAATTTAATGGTAAAACAATCAAAGAATGGGAAAATTGGTATTTGAAAAAACATCCAAAGGCAATTGAAAATGCTTCCGACAAGATATTCTCAATGGTAGAAAATTTTAAGGATGTAATGAATAAAATTGATAAGGACTTAATAACAACTTGGGTTAAAGATTTAGTAATAATAAAAACGTTTATTGGTTTACGTTTTCAAGAAGCCATCCTAAAAAAAATATCACATTTGTTAAATAAAAATTATAGATTAGCAATTCCCGAAGAAGAATCTCAAGGAATTGACGGGTTTATTGGAAATATACCAGTTAGTATTAAACCACATACATACAAAATAAAAAAGGCATTATCTGAAGAAATTGATGTGAAAATAATCTACTATGAAAAGAAAAAAGATGGATTAAATATTTATTTTTCGCTATAAAATGTATATATTTTACCACCGTTTCTTGAAAGGTAGAACATTACTCCTTTGTGCGTATTCACCTTTGAGATTGCTTCAAGGTAATCATCCATTGTTACTATCTTTTTGTTGTTTATTTTTAATATTACATCACCAATTTCCAACCCGGCTCTTTCAGCAAATTTTCTACTTTCAATCTCAACTATAATAATACCGTTAACATCCCTTGGTATTCTATATCTTGCTCTCACATTTTCGGTAAGTGATTGAACCTTTAATCCAAGTTTATCATTTTTTATGTGTTCTTTTGCTTTTGCTGTTCTGTTTTCTTTATTTTCACCTAATGTAACCGAAATATTTTTATACTTTTTATTTCTCCATAGTTTTAATTGAACTCTATCGCCAGGTTTATGAGAAACGATCTTCATACGAAGATCCTCCCGATATTTTACTAATTTCCCATTAACACTAACGATAATATCACCACTTTTTAATCCTGCTTTTTCGGCAGCGGAACCATTTACAACCTCTGTTATAAGAAGACCATTTTCACCCTTATAATTAAACCCCTTTTTTAGATCATCCGTTAATGATTGTGTAGAAACGCCGAGAAAACCCCTTTTGACATTTCCTCCCTTTTTCAATTGCGGAAGAATGGTTGTAGCGAGGTTGATGGGAACGGCAAAGCCGATTCCTTGAAATCCACCGGTTCTGGATATAATTGCCGTATTTATGCCGATAACTTTACCTTCCAGATCTACAAGAGGACCGCCCGAATTTCCGGGATTTATTGCGGCGTCCGTCTGGATCATTTTTTGCAATTGCGAATTGGTAATTCCATCTCTTCCAAGGGCACTTACAATACCCGAAGTAACGGAAAAGTTAAGTCCAAAGGGATTCCCAACCGCAATAACCCATTGTCCTATCTGCAGATCATCGGAATTTCCAAGTTTAGCAGCCGGTAAATTCTTTCCATTGATCTTAATTAGAGCAATATCGGTCATCGGATCCGTTCCCTTAACCTTAGCTTCAAATTTTTTACCGGATAAAAGCGTAACAGTGATCTTATTCGCGTCTTTGACAACATGATAATTTGTCAAAATATAACCATTCTTTGAGATAATAAAACCACTTCCAAGTGAATTTACCTTTCTCTTCGACGATCTATGATCATGAGGTGCTTCACCAAAAAAGTATTTAAAAAAATCATCATCAAAAAAAGGAGAAAAGCCTCGGATCTCAATCTCACTTTCGGTGCTGATATTAACAACCGACTGCCTTACCTTACCTGCAACATCTACAAATGCTTTTGAAATATTTTTTAATTGTTCTGTTGTCGCAGGGGACTGAGAAAACACCATAGATGCAAAAAATACAAGTACAAAAACGAGAGAAAAAATTTTCTTCATCTCTACCTCCAAAAAATTAAAAAGCAAATATAAACTTTGCATTAAATATGCCAAATTGTAACTTCTTTGATATTGGAATCTCAATTATTTTACTGTATAAAAAAAACGAAAATAATGTATAAAATGGAAACAGTGAAAATGCAAATACAGTTCAAAGGTTCAAAGGTTCAAGGTTCAAAGTTTAAATACAATTCAGAATCGTCATTCAAAGCAACTCCTCCCATCCGTCATTCTGAACCCCTTGTGGGTGAAGAATCTACAAAAGAAGAGGTTGGAGGTTGGTAAGAAAAAAAATATAAAAATCCGAAAAACCACAAAAGAGGGACATACCTCAACTTTCTGATTTTTAAAGTTGAGATGTGTCCCGGATTCTTCCTTAGATAACGATAGACCACCCGAGAACAATATAGATAAGGCAATAAGGAAATAAAGGAATGAGGAAAAACAACATAAAAAAAAATTCAAAAAATCCTTGACATTTATAAAAAAAAAAGATATAATCCTAATTTATTGTATAATTGCGTGCTGGAGTAGCTCAGTTGGCAGAGCACCTGATTTGTAATCAGGCGGTCGTGGGTTCAAATCCCTCCTCCAGCTTATGTTATTTTATTTTATAGCCTATATTTGTGAGGACCTAAGATTATATATTCTTGGGTCAATAATGGTGGGATGGCCGAGTGGTTAATGGCACCAGACTGTAAATCTGGCAACGGTAGCGTTTGCGGTGGTTCGAATCCATCTCCCACCACCATTGGCGGGAATAGCTCAATTGGTAGAGCATCACCCTTCCAAGGTGATTGTTGCGGGTTCGAGCCCCGTTTCCCGCTCCAGTGCCCACGTAGCTCAGTTGGCAGAGCACTTCCTTGGTAAGGAAGGGGTCACCGGTTCAAATCCGGTCGTGGGCTTATAAGCAAAATAGTAATTAGGAGGAAAGATATGGCTAAGGAAAAGTTCCAGAGGACGAAGCCGCATGTTAATGTCGGCACGATCGGTCATGTGGATCATGGCAAGACAACATTAACGGCTGCAATGACAAAATA
>JAUXGM010000178.1 GCA_030622125.1 bacterium
ATAAACCACCCGAAAACAGTATAGACAAGGCAATAAGGAAATATAGAGGTTAGAGGTTAGTTAAAAACAATATTAAACTCCGTTCCAAACAAAAGAGGGACATCACCTCATCAAACTGATTTTTTTTGTTGAGATGTGTCCCGGATTCTTCCTTAGATAACGATATACCACCCGAAAACAGTATAAACAAGGTAATAAGAAAATAAGGGAATAAGGAAATAAGTAAAAAAATATTAAATTCAGAAAACAAGCGGGACATAAATACAAAAGGTATCAGGACACACCTAAACACCCGAGGTATGTCCCTATTGTGTGACTTCGTCACTGTGCGTCCCAAGACTGCTGTGATTTACCGTTTACTATTCACCGTCTTTTTATTGCCTCAATTCTATAACATTTTTTTAGTAATATTAAACTTTATTTCTATCTTTTCCAACTCCTGTAAAACAGGTTCATAGATTTCAGAGAGTATGGGAATATGGACACCGGTAAGGTTTATCTTTTCTTGAAGTATCAATTTGGTAGCAATTGCCGCCGGGAAAGATACGGTTCTTGCCACTGCCGTATCTCCTTCCGGATCACCGTAATCCACCATAGTGGAAGTGATCTTTTCCCTTTTACCATCCGGATAGAGTCCAATAAATTCATGATGGAGCACTACCATATCCTTTTCACCTTTATTAAATTGCAATTTCTTAAAGAGGATATTAAATAGTAGATCAAATGGAGACAGATCTTCTTTAATGATCTCATTTTCATCAAAAAATCCAAGCCATTCAAACTTTTTAATTATATCGGAATCCCGAGAAATACAGAGATAATCGGAAAGTTCGTTTTTTATATCTTCCCCTTTACTTTCTATAATTAATGCAATAAAATTCTTATTGCTCATTCCTTTTGTTTCTTTTACTTTTTCGTCGAGGAAATTAAGTTTCTTAAAATTATCCCATAATTCACACCATCCGGGAAATCGCATAGTTCCTCTGAACATCGTTTTTGTCTTTTTTATATTATATTTTTCAATATAAGGAATAGAATCTCTATTGGGATAAACATCGAATTTTGCAAGATTCTCAATTTCTAATGAGGATACATCTTTGAAAAGATCCCGAGTATTTATTTTTACAACCTTTCCGTTTTTTAGATATCTTGCATCATTTTTACCCGCAAGAACTACCCCTTTTGGACTCCATGAAAATTTGTACCCTAAGGGATTGGTATTTGCCTCAACCGAGGGAAGTGCACCGCAGTATGATGAGAAATGTTCTATCGTTCCACCTCTATTTTGAATTTGATGAATAATCTCCATAGCGGACATATGATCAATTCCCGGATCAAGTCCGATTTCATTTAAGATCAGGACACCGGCATCTTTTGCTTTTTTATCAAGTTCCTGCATTTCTTTGCTTACATAAGAAGTAGTTACCAGATTTTTCTTATACTTTATACATATTTTTGCTACCGTGGTATGATATATATAAGGGAGTAAACTTATTACAATATCCGATTTATATATCATATCATCCAATTTTTCTTTATCATCAACTGTCCATGAAATTGCTTCCCCCCGGGGGTGACCGTCAATGATCGTTTCCGCTTTGCTTACTGTGCGTGTTGCCATTGTTACATAGATATTTTCTACATCAAGAAGATATCTGACAAGCGGCTTTGAAACCATTCCTGCTCCGAGTACTAATACATTTTTTTGTTCAGACATACTCATTCTCCTTTAAAGTTTTCAAGAAATTTTTTCATGTATTTAAAGTGGGAGGTTAGCTCCCCATGATGTAAGATCAAGCCATTTTCTATCTCAAATGGAAGATTTAATTCATCAAACCTTTTAGAAAAATCTATTTGAGTTATCTCAGGGATAAACTTCATTAAAACATGGCTAAAATAAGCGGAAGAATCCTTTGCTATCTCAGCGGGCAGGTTATCTACCGCAAGTATCACGAGTCCATTTCCCTTATATCCATTGGTCTCCTTTTCCGATATTGGGTTATAAACATATGCCGGATCCCCAGGTTCGGTGGAGTGGGTATTGCATTCAATAGATCCTTCTATATCACAACTAATGTCAGCTATGATTTTAAGTTTTCGCTCTATCCGATCTTTGTAAAGGCTTTTTAGATCACTTCGGGTTATAAGCCGCGGGTATTTGTTCGTCCAGTAATTAGCGTTTATAATCATTGTTAAAAAAGGTAGATATTTATCAAAGCAAGCAACATACTTTTCAGGATGAGCATAATAATCTTGTAAATCAAATTCTTGTTCTTTTGATTTTGGCTTAACTATATCTTTTTCTTTAAATACTACGACATAAATTACATTTGATATGGGATTTTTAAATATCTTTTGAATTTCTTCCGGTTCTATATATTTTACAGGTAAAATATTTAAAATTTCCTGCACGCCCTTAGAAACATGTCCATATCCTGCAATACCGATAATAACAGGAAGAATAGATGAATGAAATCCCTCCCTTTTTATCTCTCTACCAAGTTCCTTAAAATGTTCTTTTATATCGTTTAAATCTTCATATTCCAATGCGGTCCTTATTTTTAAAAACTGATTCTCTATTTTTTCAGATTTCAACCTTTTTCCTAAAAACGATAAGGCATCAACAATTCCGGCATATCCCGCATGCCTTCCGAAAAATATCAATCTTCTACCTTTGGTATCTGTTATTTTTTCATAGTCAATCAATTGACATTTCATTTCAATCAATTTTTTAAGCATTGGCATGTTATAACTTTGTCCTTTTATTGTATGTGAAAAGAATACATATGTTTTACCTTTTTTATAGATTGCTTTCGGCATTTCTTTCACACCGAATATAATTGAACAGTCCGAAAGATCATCTTGGACTATTGCACCGCTTTTTTTATAATCTTCATCTGAAAAAAATCTAATATCACACGGTTGAATTACTGTCTGAATAGAATATTTTTTTAGAAGAATTCCTACATCTTTCGGTACTATCGGTACCCTTATTTCCCATTTATTCTTGGTTTCTTTTACTATGCCTATTTTCATACGGTCTCCATTTTTTACTATTGTACTGAAAAACTCAAATAAAATCAATTTTTTTAGCTTTTTACGAAAGAGAGTCCGGGACACAATCTTGGGACACACGATGCAAGCAACGTATGTCCCGCCTGTTTTCTGAATTTAATATTTTTTTACTTATTTCCTTATCAACTTATTTCCTTATTGCCTTATTTATACTGTTCTCGGGTGGTATATCGTTATCTAAGGAAGAGTCCGGGACACATAAAAAAGGTTAAAAAGTTCAAAGGTTCAAGGTTAAAAATCAAGAAAAAATATTATACATGCTTTTACATTTTAACTCTCAATTCTCAATTGTTTATCCAGCCTCTTTACAAGGGGCTGTGGCATGTCCAGCACTTTGGAAAGGTGCTGTGGTCAACTCTCAACCATTTACTGCCTCTAACCTCTGTTTTTCCTTATTTCCTTTGGTTATATTGTTCTCGGGTAGTTTATCGTTATCTAAGGAAGAGTCCGGGACACACCTCAACTTTCTTGGGACGCACCTGAACATCCGAGGTACGTCCCGCTTGTTTTCTGAGTTTGTATTTGTCTTTTTTTCATTGTCAATTGTCCATTGTCCATTGTCA
>JAUXGM010000180.1 GCA_030622125.1 bacterium
ATGAAAAATGAATAATGAAGAATGAGAGACAAATGAACCCCGTTAGAAGTTCTGTCTCTAATGGGGTGAAAATGAAACCACAATACAAACCGTAGGGGAACGGCATGCCGAACCCATAAATAAAGAATAAAAAAACCGTAGGGGTAAATCCGTGTGTCTACCCATTGAGAAGTTGATAAGGAAAACAATATTAAACTCCGAAAAACCATAAAAGAGGGACATTACCTCAACAAAGAGATTTTTTTTGTTGAGATGTGTCCCGGATTCATTTCATTATTCGAAATCTTTTCAATTATTAGAAAATTAATTTTCTACTAAGGAAATTCAATTGCCTGTCTGCGTGCTGTCGCACAGCACAGGCAGGCAGCCTCCAGCCTCTTTTTCAATCCGTGTAATTCGTTTAATCCGTGGTTAAAAAAGTGGAATTTATCTTTAATTTATTAAATCTTCAAATGTTGTTATAAAAGACATTTAAATATTTTTTTTATTAAGAACTATGGATATTTTTTGCAATATTGCATCAGGTGTGAGATTATCCTTGAATATAAAGGACAATTCGGGATTCATTTCGAAATTTATCTCAATGAAATTCTTAAAAGTTTTTCCTAACTCTCTAACAATATAGGTTTTTCCCACCTGTCTTGCGCCTCTTATGATCAGTGGTTTTCTATTTTTATCTTTTTTCCATTCTAAAAGATATTTCATAAGTATTCGTTTCATAGCATCACCTCTCTATTATTTGTTGTATTATAATACAAAAATGGACAAAAATCAGGGGAATAAATTACAAAAGTGGACAAAAATCAAGGGAATATTTCAAAAGATGGGAAAAATAATATTTACTTTTTTAAAAATTTATCTTCATTTCCCAATTTTTTTTTAATAAATCCACACAAAAAAACTCTTTATTGAAAATGATAATTGAAAAAGTTGAATTTCCATTTTTTCTCTTTCCATATTTTACTATACTTTATTTTATTCCAAATTTCAATTTTTAATTTTTTTACATAACCTTGCCAAAATAACATTTATAATGTATAATTAGTCAGATTAAAATAGTATCTTACCGGAAGAAAAATTGAATTCACCCTCTACCCCTTTTCGTTTTTGGAATTTTTAAAAGCGAAGCAACAACTACCCGATGATAGAATTCGTAAATATAAAATAAAAAAAATATCCAGTGATTATAAACTTTATTGGTGGAGAACAAAAGGTGATGCAGAAGTTGATTTGATTATTAAAGGAAAAAATGAAGAATAAAACTTGATATTTTTCTACTAATTCATTATAATATAATAAGGTTTTAATGGAGGAAACTATGGAAGAAAAATTTGGCAACAAAGATGCAGTTCCAAAAGAGAGTAATGCACCTCAAGAGGGAAAACCGACCATCATCGGAGAATCGATTTTGATCCGTGGTGAGGTTTCGGGGGAGGAAGACCTGATCATCAAGGGAAAAATTGAGGGGACGGTAAAACTTAAAAAGCACCTTACAATTGACCAAACCGGTGATGTTAAAGCAGATATTAATACATCGGAAATAGTTGTATCAGGCAAATTAAATGGAAATATTGCGGCAACTTCTCGTGTAGAAATTACAAAAGAAGGGAAAATGAATGGTGATATAAAATCGCCGAGGGTAATTCTTGCAGATGGAGCACTATTCCGAGGCAAGATTGATATGCAGAAGCCGGAATCCGAAAAATAATAGGAGGGAGAAATGGATGAAAAATATACGGTGATCGGTAAAACAATTGTCATTAAAGGTGAGCTTGAAGGGAATGAGAATCTTATTATTGAAGGTAGGATAGAAGGTACAATAAACTTAAAAAAGAATCTTACCGTCAAAGAAACAGGTATTCTCGAAGCGAATGTACAAACACAAAATGCTGAGATAAGCGGTAGAATATCCGGAAACATTAATGTAAACGATAAAATTGAGATAACATCTTCCGGTAGAATGATAGGAGATATAAAATCCCCACGACTAATAATTCAGGATGGTGCAAAGTTCAAGGGTAATATTGATATGGGTGAGATGAATATGGGAGATATGAAGATACCATTGAAGGATGAAAAAGTTGAAAAAATAGAACTCGAAAGTAAACCAAAAGAAATAGAACCCGAAAGTAAACCTGAAGAGATAAAACCTGAAAATAAACCGGAAGAAAAAAAGCCTGAAAAGACATTTGGGAAAAAGAAAAATAAAAAATTCGGACCCGGGATTAAGGGACCGGGAAAAAAATAATAGAAACGGTAATTTCCTCACGGTTAAAAAATATTTATGGAAGAGAAAAATAATAAAATAAATGATTTTTTGGAAATGGGGAAACTCTATCTTGATGATAATTCTATTGATGAAGCCATTAAAGAATTCAAAAAGGGTTTTGAAATTGACAATAAAAACAGAGAAATACTGGACTTATTGGCTTATTCTTATTATCTCAAGGAGGATTTTATAGAAGCAAAAAAATACTATAAAATGCTTTCCGAATTAGGAGAGAATACTTCTCAATTCCACTATAACTTTGGTTTAGTCCATTATATGTTGTCAGATATTTCTCAGGCAGAGGTAGAGTTTAGAAAGGCACTCGAAATTAAGAGAAATACGCCAGACCCTTATTTTTATTTAGGTGAAATAGAATTGGAAAAGAACCATATAAACAAAGCCATATTCAACTATTCAGAGTATCTCAAATTATCTACGGATACCGAATACAAAGAAAAAGTTCTAAAAAACATTATAGAATTACTGGGAATTGATATGGTCAATAATAAGGGCGAACTTAATTATGGGAAAAAGGAATATAACGGACGAAGGCATATCAGCATTATTTACTATTCAATTTTTCCTGAAAGTAAGAAGCTCTTGCTTCACTATGGAACAAATGGGTGGCAGAATATTCATGATCAGAAAATGATAAATATAACCGAAAATATCTGGGCAATAGTAATTCATCTGCCGCAAGAAGTTTCAACCATTGAATTTTCTATCTTAACCGAAAGTGGGGAATTTGATAACAACAAGGGAGCTGATTGGAAGGTAAATTTAGTAGATTAATCGGGACGGAGTAAAAAGATATGAAAAACGAAAAAAGAAAGCATAAAAGACTGGAAATGCAAAAGCCGATGTATATTAAGTTTATGTTCGCGGGGAACACTACTGAATATACTGCGAGGCTACTTGATGTAAGCGGAAGCGGAACACGACTTGAGATTAACCTTGAGACTGAAAACACTATAGAACTTTCGGTATTTACCCCCATTGTATTTGACCTTGAATTTAAAAAAAAAGTAGTTAAATGTACCGGACAGGTGGTAAGGGTATTTTCAAAGCATCAGGATGGTAAGGTCTTCTACGATTTCGGTATTAATTTTAAGAAGATGTCACAAGAGGATATCAATTTTATTAATAACTATGTTCACCGCGGTTCAAATAATAGTAAATAGTAATGAAAGAAAAGAAATGAGATTATTACACCTTTGTCTTGGGACACACGATGCAAGCAACGTATGTCCCGCTTTTTCTCGGCGTACTTTCTTTTAACCTTAAATTCTATTTCCTTTGACTATATTGTTTTCGGGTAGTCTATCGTTATTTAAGGAAGAATCC
>JAUXGM010000139.1 GCA_030622125.1 bacterium
GAATTCATTGAATTTTTTCAAGATAGATGTGAAAATGCCAATATTCAATATTGATAAAGAAAGAATCCTACCTCTCTATCCGGAATCTCTCAAAGAATGGTATCCTAAAAGTATTATTATTCTAATTGATAATGAAGGAAATATAATAAAAGGAATAAAAAATATGGATGAGATTTTTTCTTTTTTTGATGGTCTTTAATCTCAGTTGATTTTATATTTTATTTTTTACTAATTTCATTAGAAGTAAAATTTTTAATGGAGCTATCTTTTATCCCCTCCTTTAATGTATCCCAAAATTCTTGACTTAATTTTTTATTTTAATTATAATTAAACAATGAAAAAGGATAAGGAACAGATTAAGAGGGAATTGTTAAAAAAGATCGAGAAAATAAATAGAAAATTTTCTGTTCCGAAAAAAAAGGAAGTATTAGACAAAGCAAAAGAAAATTCTTTTATTCAAAATGGGATAGAGGACAAAAATGAATTCGGCACATTTTTCTACATTGAAAATCAATTTTCATTTGGAAATCTTCCCTACAATATAAACTTTAAAAACATATACCATCTTGATCCTGTTTTTATTGAAAAAATAACGGATGAAAAAACAACTTATAAAGATTGGGTTGCACTTGATATAGAAACATCAGGTCTTTTAAAAGATAATGAAAACTTTGCTTTTCTGGTTGGGCTCTGTTATATAAATGACAATAACACCTTGTCGGTAAGACAGTATTTTATGAGGGACCTGGGTGAAGAAAAGGCAATGCTTTTGGGGCTTTTAGATTTTTTAGAGAATTTTTCACTTATACTTACATACAACGGTAGAATATTCGATATACCGGTCTTACGAGAAAGGATATATAAAAATGGGATCTTTATCTTAGACATTGGCAAATTGCCGCACTTTGATATATATCAGTTCAGTAAAAATTTTTACAAGCATTCGCCAAGCAAAAAACTGCAATTCTTTGAACAAGATCTACTGAATTTTGTTAGAAAAGGAGATATACCGGGAAGCGAGATACCGGAGGTCTATCTGAGATTCATCGGTTCAAAAAATTACAGTATTGTCGAAGGGGTTATCTGGCATAACATCTGGGATGTAATCACTTTGTTCGGACTAATGCTCAAGATAGAAGAAGAATATGAGAATTTTCCGCAAAACGACATAAAGACATTGATAAATATTTTGGTGATATTTTATGATGATCAAAAGATAATAAATATCGGATACAATGAATTGAAAAAAAGAAAATTAGAACAGTTGGAGGAAAAAGAATTTTTAAAAAGCGCCTCATTTTTCAAAAAGAAAAAACTTTCTAATATTGCAATTTTACTTTGCGAAAAAGGGATCATAAATGGCATAGAGGATGAAAAATTTATCTCGGAATACCTTATTATTTCATATAAAGAAAAAAAAATCAGCCCAAAAATATTATCAATACTAACGGAAGTGAATTTAAGTGAAAAAAATAAAAAAAGGTTGAATAAAATTATAAAAGTAGTATAATGAAATATAATTACTTTTTTTTAGTATATTTCAAATTAGGAGGCATATATGAAAAAAATGCTAAGTAGAATTTTGCTGATCGGGGTTTTAGGGCTGTTTTTCCTTTATGGTTGTGCAACTGCAAAGATTGATATCAAAACGACTCCCGACAAAAAGGACTACAAAGGTGCTTCATCGGTAACATTATTTGATATATCAAATACAAAGGTAAATGTTGATGGTTCTTATGAATATACCTACCACACTGCGGTAAAGGTCTTTAATGTTAAGGGAAGAAAGATGTATTCAACCGTGTCCACCCAATTTTACAAGGATTATGGAACATCGGAGATAAAATATGTAAGGGTTTATAAACCCAATGGAAAGATTATCAATGTTTCAAAAAAGAAGATTCAAACAATACCGATGCCCGCATTAGGCAAATTTTTTCTTGATAAGATAATGATCTCAAAGGTAGAAGTTCCGGATCTTGAGAATAATTGTGTTATTGAATATGAGATCGTTGACCATTTTACCGATCCGCCGATGAAGAATAACTACTGGGATTTTCTTATGTTTGAGGACTATCAGCCTATCATTAAAAAGGTTGTTACACTTGAATATCCCGAAAGTATGAATATAAAATATAAACTCCTTGGCGGAAAAGGTATAAATGTTGAAGAATCGGAAAAAGGAAAAAATAAGGTCTTAAAATTCTCTATGGAGAATATTGAAAAAATAAAGTCTGAGCCAATGATGCCCGCACTTGCAAAGGTTGGAAGAAGGGTTCTGATAAGTTCAACGGAAAGTTGGAAGGATATCTCAAAATGGGCGTATAATATGTATGCCCCAAAAATGAAAGCAACCAAGCTCGTTAAGGAGAAGGTTGAGGAACTTACAAAAGGGATCACCGACAGGGAAGAGAAGATAGAAAAATTATTCCGATTTGTTTGTGATGAGATCAGATATGTAGAAGTTGGAATGATCGGAAAGAAAGGCGGCTTTGAGCCTTATGCAGCAGAATATACACTAAAAAATAAATATGGTGTATGCAGGGATAAAGCGGTACTGTTGGTGTCAATGTTAAAATGTATCGGCGAAGATGCTTATGTTGTTCTTATCAATCCGATGTATAAGATAGATACTGTCCTTCCAATATCACTTTTTAATCATGCCATTACGGCAATAAAAGAAAAGGATGGAAAATACAGATTTATCGATTCTACAACCTTCGGTGCAGATGTAGATCTTCTTGAATGGGAACGGGACAAGATCGCACTTGTGATGACAAAGGATGGTGAAAATTGGACAAATACGGGAAAAAAGAACCCGTATAAAAATCTGATGGTTGTAAATATCCAATCAAATATAAAAAGAGACCTGAGTTCAAAAAACATCTTTAATATTGAGATGAACGGTGATATGGCTATGAGTATGAGAAATATGAAAAAATATTTGAAGGACGAGGATATAAATAATCTGCTTGAACAGGTCGGAAAGCAATATGCAGAGGATGCAAAGGTAAATAAAAAGGAATCAAAGATAGAGATCCCCGATGATTTTAATAAACCGGTTATTGTGAGGATTGTTTTTACAACCAAGAACATATTGAAAAAATCAGGAAAATACTATAAATTTAATCTTGGAAATGAAGGCTCAATAGGCGGAGGCGGTCCGGGGTATTTCAAGCTTGAGAAGAGAAAATATCCACTTAAAATAAATATGGGAATGGTATCAAAAGCAAGGATTGAGGTAAATTATCCATCCAATCTAAAGCCAAAAAGTTATCCGAAGAAATATAGTTTCAAATCTGATTATATGGATCTAAACAGTAACTACAGCTTGAAAAAAGGCAGACTCATCTTAACATCCGATAGTATTATGTTTCCGGCAACCATTATGCCGAAGGATTATATCTCTGAAAAAGAAAAGTACGATGAATTTGACAAGAACACGAACAGTGATATTATCTTTATAAGGAGGTAGAAATGAAACGGCTCACTCTATTCTTATTATTGTTCTTCCTGATTTTCTCAGGTTATGCGATGGATGTTGAAGAGCTTATAAAAAATTCACCGACAAAAGATAGTATTAAGGAAGCAAAAGCAATTTATCTTCTTAAAAAAACAACGGTTAATTATACTGAGAATGCGAAAGAAAAGATACACTGCCATTTTCTTATAAAAATTCTCCGTAAAGGCGGCGAAGACAGATTCGGTGATCAGCATATCTTTTTTGATAAAGGCTTGGAGAAGGTAAATATTTTGAAGGCAAGAACATACAGTGAAGGCAAATGGATCGGGGTAGATAAAAAAAAGGCAATTAAGATACTTTCAAGATTTTCCGCATTTTCTGCGGGTGATTACTATCCGAATGCAAGGCAGAAGGTAGTAACATTTCCGGCACTTGGTGAAAATGCCGTGATAGAACTTGAATATACCAAAGAATCATTAAAAAAGAAAAAAAATAAAGAGAAAAAATTGTTCTACGGTGAATCGTATATGCAGGGCTCTACACCAATGGAAAATGTAGAAAAAACATACATATTTGACAAAGAAAGTAATGTAAAGACAGCATTTAAAAATGATAATAAACAGTTTGAATATACATTTACAAAAGAAGATAATGATTCTTCAATCTCTTATACATTTGAAAGCAAAAAGATCCCGATGATCATAAATGAACCGTATATGGAGAGTTATGAAAGATTTGTTCCGATATTTATCTTTTCAAACATTGAATCATACAATGAATATTCACAGTATGTTTATAAAAAAATATTTAAAAGAACGGAAAAATGTGAAAAAAAATTCACGAATGATAATGGACTTATAAAATTTATGACGGAAAATGTCAGAGATGTCTGGTTCTCCTTTTCAACAAGCGGATTTAGTCCGTATAAGTTAAAGAAGATACTGAAAAAGAGATATGCCGGTGAGGTGGATAAGACCTATTTACTCTATTATTTACTGAAAAGCAACGGTAAATCCCCTCAATTTTGCTTCGTTCAAAAAAAGGAACCGATATTTAAGGATTTTATTATTCCGAGTAAATTTTCAAATTTTACTTGTTATGACGGTAAAAAAGCATACAATGTTGGGTCAGACAGTATTGATTATGATTCTACTATTTATGATAATTGTAAGATCTTTGTAATCGGGGAGAAAACGGGAAAATGGGTAGAGATCGGTGAAAAAATAAAACCAAAAGAAACCAATTACAAGATAAACATTGATAAGAATGGTGATGCCGAGATTGATTATAAGATCATATACAATGGTAAGGCAAGTACGATTCGAAACAGATACAGAGATAAGGATGAGGATGAATATGAAAAAATGATAACGCGATTTGCAAAGAGAAAGTTCCCAAATTCTAAGATTATTTCTTATAATATCGAAAACATTGAAGATAGGGAAAAACCACCTATAATCAGTATAAAATTAAAAAAAGAAAGGTATATAAAGTTTTCCGATAAGATTGGTTTTTTAAACCTTCCGGGAAGTGGTTTTGTTGTATCAAATTACTTTGGGAAAGATGATAGAAAGTATGGATTAGAACTTTCGCCCTGGAACAAAAGAAAAAATTTGGTCTATTACAATATATCTATAAACGGATTAAAATTCGATTATATTCCATCGGATATAACGATAAAAACGGATCTTTTTGAAGAAAGCAAGAACTTTAAAAAGGAAGGGAACAATCTCAAAATTGAAAAAAAACTTGATGTAAATTACGGTTATATGGATATAGAAACTTATAAAAAGCAAAAGGATAATATAAATAACAAGGTATCGAAACTCAGTCAGGTCGTTATTAGAAAGTAAGGAAATACGGTAATAAGAGAATAAGAGAATAAGGGAATACCCTCACGCGTCATTCTGAGGGAGCCCCGAATTGAGTACGGGGTAAACTGCACGCCCGAAGAATCTATCTTTGACCTTCAAAATATGAGATTATTACATCTTTGATTCTATTTCCTTTGGCTATATTGTTCTCGGGTGGTTTATCGTTATCTAATGAAGAATCCGGGACACAGTCTTGGGACGCACCTGAACATCCGAGATACGTCCCGCCTGTTTTCTGAATTTAATATTTTTTTACTTATTTCCTTATTTTCTTATTCCCTTATTTATACTGTTCTCGGGTGGTTTATCGTTATCTAATGAAGAGTCCGGGACACA
>JAUXGM010000112.1 GCA_030622125.1 bacterium
CACTTCTTCACTTCCTACTTCTTCACTTCCCACTTCTATTGGTGTGTCCCGGACTCTTCCTTAGATAACGATAAACTACCCGAGAACAATATAGCCAAAGAAAAGGAGGAAATACAAAAATACAAGCACCGTCTTTATTTTCCCTTGATTTTTATGAAGAAAAAAATTATAATAAGGTAGAAAAAAAATAGGAGTTGAATATGCAAAATAAAATTATTAAGGGAAAAATTTGGATCTTGAGGGATAGTAGCGAAAAGGTAATTGATGATATCGATACCGATCAGATCTTTCATAATCGGTATCTGGCGATTACAGACATAAATGAGATGGGTAAATACACACTTGACAATCTCGAAGGGTGGAATGATTTTTCTCAAAAAGTAGAACCCGGAGATATTGTAATTACGGGAAGGAATTTTGGTTCCGGTTCATCAAGGCAACAGGCGGTAGATTGCTTTAAATCCTTAAAGGTAAATGCGATTGTTGCCGAATCGTTTGGTGCTATATACAAAAGAAATGCCATAAACAGCGGTTTTCCAATACTAATCTGGAAAGAAATAAAAGAAATGGTAGAAAGTGGAAAGATAAATGATCGGGATGAGATTGAGATAAATTTGGAAACCGGAAGCATGAAAAATATAACAAAAGATATTGCCTGTGAAATGGAACCATTTTCAAATGTCCAGATGGAGATCTACGAAGCAGGGAATATTTTTAAGAGCGAGTAAAAAACAGATCTTTTTTGTTATTCCAAAGTTAAAATGTGAATTTTTTATTCCTTTAAAAAAAATATTGCAAATGTCTTTTTGAACGACATTTGAAGATAAGGAAATAGGAAAATAAGGAAAATGAGTTGATGGGTTAATGAGTAAAGAAAAAAACCGTAGGGGTCGTTTGTGAACGACCTGTTTGGAATTTGGGATTTAGAGTTTTTCTGTCATTATGAACTTTCACAAAGTGAAAGTGTAATAATCTCATTTATTATTTTTTATTCTTAGTTTGTTTTTACTTCTTCACTTCTCAGTTCTTCACTTCTCACTTGATATTGCCTGTCATTCCTAACTTGCTTTGCCCCGTTTTTCGGGGATTAGGAATCCAGTATTTACGCTTTCTTTTTTCTTGTTTATTTATGTATTTTCCCAACATCAAACTCCAAACTTCTTTTATCCCCCCGTCTCCAATTTTACATGTTGACGGGCAAAAATTAGCTATCTAATTGATATTCAAAACATACCCATGATAATTCCCATCTCTGGAACTATCACTAAATTCATCCGACATTGTAATTCCTGATACTATAAAAAACAGTATCAATTTCATATAATGTTTCAGGGTTTTGTAAATTGCGAAATATTTGGGCGAACGAAGTAAGCCGCAAAGCCTATGTTAGGCAATGCGGCTACATTTTGTTTCAAAGCCTTACGGAAAGACGACATTCACTCGTGCCTTCATTTCCCTCCCGCAGGCTATTGATTCGCTGTAAAATGCTTGATCTTAACCGTTTTTGCTTTAACGAATTTATCGTAGCCAACATAAGCAGAACCAGTCTCTACTTTAAAAGGAAAAGATACGTTAGGTTTTACATTTTCCGCTTTCCCATTTTCACCACAATCAGCTCCATCCACATGAAACAACTTGTTACCAGCCTCATCATAGAATTCGAACCGAATGTCCCACGAATAGTCTTTGAAATCCTTGGCACCAACCTTAACAGGATGATATATAGCTTTTCCTGTTATCTTCAAGTTGTCACCAGCTTCCTTGTCCATAGACGTTTTCTCCATTTTGCACTCCAGCACTTCAACCTTGGGTTCCGTAAGTGCCTTTTTTGCTACACTTTTTGTTCCCGGAAGTCCGGGTGTTGGCAGGCTTGCACAACCGCTCAACATTGCAATTACGACCACTGCCACCATTGTTGCTGCAATTTTGTTCTTCATCACAACCTCCATTTTTGGATGGTGTTTTTATTTTTTTGTTCTTTTCTCAATCAAATCCAACGAATTTATCCCATCCGTAATAAACCTTTGGACCCGATAGGGTTCTCCAAAATTGCGTAATTTGTACTTGCCTGTCTACATACAGTATGCACAGGTAGAACAAAAAGTCTTGGAACACATTAAAAGAACAAGTCAAAAGTAACGAAGTCAAGGACAAAGTCCCACATTAGGAACGTTACTTTGAACAAAGTGAAAAGTGCGTCCTGATACCTTATGATTTGAGAGCGTTTTCCGTAATAATCTCTCATTTCGAAGGTTCAAGGAGTAATCGTACTAAGTACTAAATTTTTCGTACTGAGTTTAAGAAATTTCATTTCTATTTACTCAACACGGAATACGGTATACTGGATACCGATTTCCAACTCTCAATTCTTAACTCTCAATTATTAAAAGAACATCCCACCTGTTTTACCAAGTTTCACAATGCAAAAAATATAGTTCACAAAATAACTTTTTACATAGTGGTTGGAATAAAATAGAGTTTGGTTATTTTTCCCAGCCCCAAACTATTTGAGTATACAATTTTTTTTGGCAAATGTCAAGTAAAATATAAAAAAAACAAAACTAATTTAAAAAAGTTAAAGAAAATTATAAACTGCGAATTTGCTTATTTTAAAAAAATATTGCTTTTCCTCTTAAATTCAAATATTTACGAATATGTTAACAATACTGATCCCGAGAACAAAATAAACCCTTGAACCCAATAGGGTTCTATCATCTGTTTTTGCATCAGTTCCTTCCTTTGCCGTTGCATAGTCAATTTTTACTCTCACCATTTTTGGGGTTCATTTGTTTGCCTTCTTTAATTCTTCTACCTTTTTTTCAGCTTTCTCTAATAATTTTGAAAAATGCTCAGGATTTTCGTCAGTAAGTTTTTCTTGATAGGTTGCGTAATCCTCATAAGTAACATCAAATTTCTTGCAAATTTTTTCTATTTCTTCGCCCATCTTAATTGAGCCCATAGGGTCATCCTGGTATTTATTACTCAAATATATCCAATATGCAACAATCTCCACATATATCTCGTCACTCATCTTTCTTTTAGTTACTTCTTTGGCTGGGGCTTTTGTCCCATATGGAGGAGTATTTGAAGTTATTCCCATTATCTTTTCCATAATCTCAGCAAAGTTTTTTTCTGTAAATGTCCTTTGTTTTTTTACTATCGTATCCCCTTCCTCACCCCACCATTTTTGAATTTTGTTTGTTTTAATCGATGCTGGCTTTGATGGGAATGCACCAGTTTTACAGATTGATTTTTGATTCTTTTTTACTATTACAGTTTTCTTTTTATTTATGTCTGAAAACTCCACTTCACCATCAAGGACTGTTAATACTGTTGACCCATCATCTTTAACATTAAGGTCAAAATTAGTCCCATTTGTCTTCACTATGGCATTTTTCGTGAAGAAATAATGGTGTTTTCCACCTTCCCAAATGTCAACTTGTATATATCCTTTATAAAGATGAGATGAAATAACCCCATCAAGGATTTTTCTGGTTACAATTTCTATCTCTGTGCCATCTGAACCAATAATTTTAGAATATTCTGTAATAAAGATTTCAACACAACCATCCTCAGAAACTATTTTTATTTTATCATTGGTTTTCGTAATCTTTGTCCCATTTGGAAGAATTTTTGTTTCGTCTTGGTATTCTGTGCTAAGAAACATATTCAGAGGAATTTTATCCCTTTTTGTACAGAATTCCTTATGAAGTATAAATTTAAATTTAAGTGGACCTGTTATTCCATTATATGAAAGTGTTACCCATTTCTCGTTTTCAATGAACTTGAATTTCCGAAGAATAATGGTTTCCATAGTGGGCTCCATAATTCCTGGAGGAGGGTTTTTAAAAATTTCGGGAATAGATAATTCCTTATTTATTATTGTTCCATATCCATGAAGGCTCTGGGTAAATTTTATCTTTTTTGAAGGATCGTAACTAAAAGTGAATAACCCATTTTCATCTATCTTCCCCTTTATGGCAATTACTAAATCCGATGGTACATATTTCCAATTAGTTTTTATTTCACCGAGGTGTACATAACCTGTTGGACTCCATTTTAATTCTACCATACCCTCAATACTTAAGTCTTCGTTAATAATAAGGTCAATAAATTTCATTACAATTTTATGCCCTGAATATATTATAATATCATCTTCCCCCATAGGTACTTCAAAATGAGCACAACACCATTCAAACTGTCCATACCATCTTCCATGAAGGATTTCTCTTAATGAGTCCATTTTCTCTTCTGCAAAGATATTGAAACTTCCTGAAATTGAAATCACCAGAAGAAGAAATAACATTAAATATCTTTTCATAAATTACCTCCTTTCTTTACCGCCGGTTCGCCTAACTTACAGATATACGAAGTTAGCGAACGGAGTGGTTTATATAGTCCTTTCAATGCGGCATTATATTTTTTATTTATTCTAATTTCGTTCCGCATTCTCCGCAAAATTTTGTTCCCGCCGGATTTTCAGCCCCGCATTTCGGACATTTTAACAATCCGAGCGGTGCTCCGCAATTTGCACAAAACTTTCCTTTTCCTGCCGGTTTTCCACATTTTGGGCAGATCGTTTGTTTACTTTCTATCTCTCCGGTAAAGACCTGTGTCTCTGCTGCTTTTTTATGAATATCATCAACCATCTTTCCCGCTTTTGCAGCTGCCACCTCAACATTCTCTCTTGGTGCACAGGTTACACATAGACCTTCCTGTTCATTCCAGCAATTTTCGCATACCCAATGGGTACACTTCGGACATCTTTTAAAATGTTCCTTTGTCTCGTTTTGTGCTTGCATAAATGCCTTTTCATGTTCTTTATGCCATGCAGGAGACATTCCCTGAAACTTTTCCGCCAGTGCATCGGTTCCTCTACTGACACCGTAGCCAACATTGTATTTTCCAGCTACGCGTGCTGCGGCGCCGAAAAGACCGCCGACAGTTTTTAGTAATCTTCCCTTTTTATAGGATTTAGATTCCATAAATCTTGTCTTGTAGCCCTCTTTACAATTGTCACAAAAGAATGTAAATTGAAAACCTGCCTCAGTGCTGTTATCGGCAAAATTATCTGAAAACCCAATCAAATTACCACCTTGTGCCATAATTACCTCCTATATTTTAATGGTTTCCTACATTTTATACATTTATCTCCGATCGGCGGCTGCTCTGTCTTACATTTCGGACAGACAACGACCAATCGTTCATCGCATTTATCACAGTAATCCCCAAAGAATGTTTTTTCTCCGCAAAAGGGACAGGTAATCTCCAATTTTAATCCGCACCCGGGGCATACCTTATAATCCTTCTTTATCGGTTCATGACATTTCGGACATCGCAGTGAACCAAGCGGATTGACCTTTCCACAGTATGGACAAAGATTTGAATCCGCATCAATCAACTTACCACAATAACGGCAGGGATGTTTATATCCTACCATATTTAGCCTCCTTTTTTCCATTTTTCATTATCATCTCTTGAATTAATATTGAATTTTAAAAGATTCTTCACATCATTTTCCCACTGCTCTTCACTACCGTGGATAATCCTTCCGATAAACAATTTCCTTAATAATCTAAGTGACGGTATTTTTTCTATCGCAAATTGGTATTTTTCATATCTCGGTTCATTTATTTTTTCATCTGAAAGATAAATCGGTTCTCTTCTGAAATTTATCTCTATCATACATCTATTTATTGTTTTAATAAACTCATTCGCTCTCTTATGAAGATCATCGATATTCTTAATATTTGAATATTTATCCCGTTCCCCCATTCTAAAAAAATAGGTTGCCTTTCCCTTTACGACCTCTTCTTCTGATATCGTGCCTGCTTCCATTGCAAAAGCATTTCCATATTCCTTTGAGGCAATGTCATATATCGGTATCAAGAACCATATATATTCACCGGTTAGATCCCCTAATAATCCTCTTTTAAAGCCGATACATAGTTTACTTTTTTGAGAAATTGATTTTAGATGATTGTATTCATCTTTTATTCCTGCAAGTTCAAGACGCTTTTCCAATTCTCCCCATATCTTTGGAGAGATCTTATCTATATCAGTTTTTTTCGCCGCCATTCCTTCCTTCATCAATCTTGAAACCCTTCTTATTATCAATGGTCCTTCCTTTGGTAAAAGTTCCTTGATCGTTGATTGCAGTTCTATATTAAGTTCATTTATCACATCCGATAATGTATGGACAACCGAATCGTATTTATAACCCATCATTGAAAAAGTATATTTATCGCCGAACTCACAGGTGATATTTAGTTCATAATTCTCAGAATTTATATTTGA
Source organism: bacterium (assembly GCA_030622125.1). GTDB lineage: Bacteria > AUK180 > AUK180 > AUK180 > AUK180 > JAUXGM01. The sequence goes on from JAUXGM010000112.1 coordinate 6,298, forward strand.
AATATATGAGTATGGAATTCTTTTTATCTCACTTTTTTCCGGAATGATCACAAGCCCCGTATCAAGCAGACGAAGTTCACAAATCTCATTTTTAATTATTTCTTTTCCCTCATTGGTAGAGGTAACCGTTGCCTTGATCCCGCTTTTTCGAATTGATTCATTTATGAGCAGATCCTTTATAAGAATCTCATTTCTTAATTTAAAAAGTATTCTCAAAAAATCTTCATACTTATAACCGAGATCGTAGATGGTCAGGATCTCCTTTGTTTTGAATTGAATATGTAATCGATAATCATCTCCCCATATTTTAAAGATATCTCTGTATGAAATTAGGAGAGTTTCGCTAAATTTCGGAATAATAAAAACGGCATCTTCGGTAAGTTGCAGATTGCCCTGCCCCTTATCAAGTTCTGTGCCTTCTTCATCGGAAAGGGTAAAACTCATCTTTGCTTCAAAGATAATTATAATTTCTTCATCATTCGAATTCTTTTCCTGTTCTTCATCATCTGAATCCATTTTCACTTCCTTTTAAGGTTTCTTTATTGTATTATATAAAAAAGAATAGAAAAATTCAAGTTCTTTTTCTCTTTCCGACCCAGCCTCTCTTATGATAGAACATATCATTGATTGCACCTTTTAAGATAGCGAATGTGTCCTGGCGGTAGATCTTTTTCAAAATGTTGTATAATTTTTTATGCCTTGCAAGCATATTTCCCGGATTTTCAAAAAAATACTCACTCACAACAGCA
>JAUXGM010000126.1 GCA_030622125.1 bacterium
ATATTCGGAAAATTTTATAATGAAAGAATGATTACAGGACATTTGAAAGTTATGGTAAGTAGTGATTTTTTATTATTTTTACAATTTACCCTTCTTACCGGTTTGGTTTTTTTCTTTGCAAGCCAAAAACAAAATTTGATCCAATATGAGGAATCACTTCCGCAAAGAAGAATTTTTCTTTTCTTTTCACGGTTTATCCCCTGTTTATTGATTACCATTATTTTTAGTTATCTGATCTTGGCTATTCATAATGAGGCAATGACTTTTGATACTTTTGGGATCATATTATATATTGCTGTCCTTTTCTTCGTTATTGTTTATCTCTGGTTTTATTACAGAAACCTTTTCTGGATACTGCTTGTTGTTGCTTTTATTTTAGGGATACTATTCCCATTTAAGATTACAGAACCTTTAAATAATTCTGCTGTGCAAAGCAGCTGGGGATTTGAAACTCCAATGTTGGCGGCATTTTTAGTTTCACTTGCCTTCTATTTTTTCAATTATTCACATAATATCTCACATACGAACAAGGTAATTGTTATTACAATTTTAGTTTATACGATCTTGAATTTTACCTATTTGGGATATCAGACCTATTCACATTGTGGGCAACCGACAGATGTATTGGGATATGAAAACTATATATCGGTGATAAAATCAAGGGCTGGAGATATAAGGTCTATCTATTATGATCTTGAAGCAAAAAAAACTTTGAGAAAGCCTCAACATAGAGTAAAAACATATCTCTGGGACTCCGATAGGATAATATACTCCATTGACAAAAGAATTATTATAAAAGACATAAAAGTTTCATCACACATCATTGAAAAAACCTACATACTTAATAAAGAAATAAAAAATTTAGATTATTACTATTTTACAAAAAGAATGATTACAGATCTTGATAGATTTTTTCATCAGGAGAATGGAAAGGTAAATAATATTTATTATTATACGGGGAAATCATTATCAAGATTGGATATTGACACATTTAAAAAAGAGATCGTAATGAAAGATGTCTCTTTAAATTCACCTTCATTGTCAATTTTAAGTGTCAAGGATACCAATTGTATCTACATTGCAACGCCATTGGGAATAAAGGAATCCACCATCGGAAAAGCAAATCTATTGTGGGATAATATTGGTATTTACTATACAAAAGAAGATAAAATATTAAACGAAAACGGAAATATTATTTATGAGTTCAAGAATGATAATAAAAGTTTTGTTTCCCCACGGAAATTTGCAGACGGAAATAACTGGAAAACAATCTACAACGGTAATACCTACGATATTCCAAAGGATTGCAAATTTAATGGGGATAAGATTTATTACAGAAAGGACGATAAAGTAATCTTTTGTTATATAGATGGCAAAGAGATCGCAAGAATGAAAATCAAAACCAATAAAAAGAAAAATAGGGATAATTTTTTCATCTATCAATACAAGAGTGATTATTACCTCTTTTTGTATCGGAAAAATCCAATTCGGGTTTACAAATTAGTAAGTGGTAAGTGGGAATTTTATGATAGGTTCAGTTAATTTTTAGGAGAAAACTATGATCGATGAATTTAAGAGGGCGTGGAATGAAAATAGAACCAGGGTTATTTTGGTATTTGCAGAGATCCTGGCATTTTATATTCTTATATCAACAAATTCGGTATTGAAGGGCACTATAATATGGGAAAAATTGAGTTATCTTTTCCTATATGCACCATTGATTCTTATTCCAATTTTCTCAAGTATAAAAAGGAAAATCTTTGAATATGAACTTTGTTTACCGACAAGAAGAGCTTGCTTGATCTTAAACCGTTTTTTGATCTCGTATATACCGATAATAATCTTTTTCTTAATAGGTAAACTTCTCAATCCGAATCTAATTGGTTTATGGAAGGGGCTTTTAACCGTTACATTGCTTTCTATCTTTTTCTTTACATTGATAATTTATAATAATTACTTTAAATCGTTTGCTTTAATTTACATCATTCTTGCAATTGGAGCTTTTATATTAAATTTTTATTTTTTTGGACATTTAATCTTTATTGGCAGAGGAGCAAAATTAAATTATATCTACTATTTCTTTTTTCTTCTGCCTTTTATAATATTTCTTATCCATTTTTCGGATACATCCAAATATAAAAAGATGGTAACATATCTTTCTCTGCTTCTTTTTATTGGCTTTCATTTACTCTTTTACTACAATGAAATGACCAGTAAAAGCGGAAAATCCTTTGATATTAACTTTTTAAATGGTAGATTATACATAAAAAAAACTACACCTCTTAGGTATTGGAAAACAATGTTTTATGATGTTAAAGATAAAAAATTGCAGAAAAAAGTTTTTTATGGTGATTGTATACTAAAAAATAAGAATGGGGTTATTGCTTATGGCAATTGGAATTTTATTGGATCAACGGGATTTTATAAAAAATTAAAAGATCAAAAGAAAGAAAAATTTAAATACGGAGATTTAGAATCCCCATACATTCTTTTTTATAGCATAAATATAGATCCCAAATATCTTTATACCATATCAAATTCAGGAAAGGAACTTTTGAAAATTGATCTGAAAACACTGAAAAGTGAAATGGTAATAGATAGTATCAAGAGAGAAGGAGAAAAATATAAATATAAAAGTTATATAACATTTACAGATCGGAAAAATAATAAAAATTATATTGCATCATCTCTGGCGGGAATAAAGGAATTGAAATATAAAGATACAAATATAATACTTGGCAAGAATCAGATCTATTATATTGATAACAAAAATATATTAAATGAAGCCGGTGATATTATCTATCAATCGGAAAATAAACCCAAATTACATACATATTATTTTTATGATGGGGATACGATAAAATTCCCGTATAACAATGAGGTTTTTTCATTAAATATCGCAAAATATCAAAGTAAATGGAAAACAATAGAAGGTAAAGCAATGGAAAGAACAACCGCTATGGGAGATATTATTGGAAAGAATTATTACAGCATCTCAAAAAATCAGATCACAATAAATGATCTTAACGGAAATAAAATACTTTCCGATACCATTGATAAAATTCCTCAAAAGGGATATTTTAAATTTAAATTATTTTACTATGATGAAAATTATTATTTTGCCTTTATCAAAAATAGAAATGTCTATATTTACAGATCGGAAAACGGAAAATTTATTTTTTATGACAAAATATAGAGAGAAAACATTATGTTAAAGGAATTTAAGAGGGTATGGCATAATTTTAAATATCATATCATTTTATTAACGGTAGCTGAACTATTTTTTATTATTTTTTACATAGTAAAAAAAATTGAAGATCCCGTTACCCTTGATAATTATAAGGAAGTTATCATTATGTTTATTTACATAATACTTGCTTTATTTTTCTATCTTTTTTTACCGATAAAGGAAAGTATCTCCGATCTTGAATTGACACTTCCAAAAAACAGACTCAAATTATACATTACCAGATTTTTAGCAGGCTACATCGCTGTTTTAATACCATTTTGTCTTTTTTATCTATTTATTTTCCCGGATATAAACTTTTTTAAATCCCTTTTAATCTTAACACTTTTTCTTGTTCTTATTTTTGCAACATCTATCTATGCTGTTTATTTTAAGAAGGCATTTTTAATTTTCTTCCTCAGTTCCATAGGATTTACAATTATTATAAGTTTAATAATACACTTTTCAAGGATGCTGTACGGAGGATTTTTACTTTTTTTTATTCTTGTGCACTTTCATATAGCACTTCTGATCTATTTAGTCCCTCTTATTCCATTTTTTTTGAATTATCGCAAAAACTACAGTTATACAATGAAAGTAATGATTATCCCGTTCATTCTTTTTATATTTTTTATAGGATTTTATTATTACAATGAGATATGGACAAGATTTGGGAATATAAATAATTTTTCTCTCAATAATGGGATATTATATATCACAAAAACAACAGAATCAATGAATGAAAAAACAATTTTTTATAGATTGGAAGATAAAAAATACGCAAAAAAGATATTTTTCGGAAGTGAATGTTATTATAGGAATCGGTATGGCAAAATAAGAAGTGGAAAAATATTACTGGAAGAGTACAATAAGATATATATAGAGAGTAAAAATTTTAATATGAAATTAAATTACTTTAAAAACAATGAGATCAATTATCCTTTCTTTATATTCCATAATCGAAATAGTGTGCCTGAATTTATATTTGTAATAAATAATGGTGATCTTCACCGTCTTTATCTAAGGAATTTTAAAAGGGAACTGATAATGAAAAATGTTGAACCATATAAACTTCTTAATAGTAGGATTTTAGGTTTTAAAAAGGGTAAAAAGATATTTGCTGCAAATTATAAGATTGGAATAGAGGAAATAAAATATCCCAAATTAAAAATTATAATTTCTGATAATACGATATTTTTCCTTGATAAAAAGAAAAAGGTTATACTCGACAAAAATGGAGAACTATTTTATCGATCATCCGCAAAGAAATTTGATAGTAGGGGTACTTCGTTTATTGAGGATAAAAGAAGAAGTGTTATTCTAAAAAATAAAATCTATGAGATACCGGGAAATGCAAAATTTATGAATGAAGATACCATCCATTATAACGATGGAGATAAAATTATTATCAGAAAAATTAGCGGAAAGGTGATCATAGAAGATATTATAAAAGAGTTGCTAAAGAAAGGCAGTAGATATGTAATTTATGAAGAAAATAATGAATACTATCTAATCCTTAAAAAAAGCGAAAAGAAGAAGAGAACAATATCTCTATTTTTTCAATTTGATGAAGATCTGAACATTTTACTCATATATCGTTTTGAGAATGGAAAATTTTGCTTTTATGATAAAATAAAATAATGTAAGCAGAGTTTAGAGGTTAGTGAAAAACAATATTAATCTCCGAAAAGCCATAAAAGAGGGACATACCTCATCAAACTGATTTTTTTTTGTTGAGATGTGTCCCGGATTCTTCCTTAGATAACGATAGACCACCCGAGAACAGTATAGCCAAAGGGAATAGAATGACTGTGTCCCGGATTCTTCCTTAGATAACGATAGACCACCCGAGAACAATATAGACAAGGGAATAAGGAAATAAGTTGATACGGGGTCATTATGAAACCCCTTCCCTCACCGGAGTTTACCCCGTTCTTCTTCGGAGTCATTCAGAGCCCCTTGTGGGCGTGGAATCCAGCATTTTCTTTCATCTTTTTTTGTCATTCCTAACTTGCCTGTCCTCGACCTGATCGGGAAATTAGGAATCCATCTTTCCATTTTTTCTCAAATCTTTATTTCCTCATCTACTCATAAACCCATTTACCCATCATACTGTTTTTACAACTCAAAATCACAGCACCTTAGGAAGATGCTGGACATGCCATCGCACCAATATTTAATGCGGGGTAAACTCACAACTCATCACTCAAAACTTCTTTTTACCCCACCTTCCCCATTTTTATTGTACGCGTGCAAGAAAAAACTTGACAAATACAAGAAAATGTTATATATATATAATATGAAACAAAGAAAACTTTATAACAGGATCAATTTGTTGCGTCAAGAAAGAAAGCTTTCAAGAAAAGAATTGGCAGAAAAGATCGGCGTCAACTTCCAGACAGTAGGATATCTGGAAAGGGAAGAGTACAATCCCAGTTTGGATTTGGCATTTCGTATCAGCGAATGTTTCGGACTGCCCATTGAATTGATATTTTCCACCAAACCTCAGCCGCCATTAAGCGAAGAGCTGATGAGGTGGAGAAATAAGGAGGAATAAATGAAAAAGCAAATGAAAAAAGTAACAGTGAGAATCATGCTAACGGTGAATTATTTATCGCTGTTTTCGGTCGTCGGCCTATTTCATGGTCTCAATAATGCGGAGGCCTCACCGTATTTCTACCTTTGGGAGCTCTTACCTATTGCACTTTTAATATGGTCATTCGTGATCGTATTCTGGAAGAACGGTATGTGGAATATGGTGCATTATGATAAAAAGCTGGATGAGCGAGAAAAGGCCCAGGTATTGGAGGCTTTGCGTCTTGCCTACAGCATATTCTCGATATTAGTTCTTTTTGTCATATATGTAGCTGCCGTGATAGACAGAGGTCCAATAACTGTCATCGGTGCTGCGGGATTATTATATCTGGCTCACACGCTTCCCGCCGCTGTTCTGGGATGGAAGGCGGATCAGAAAAATTGACAATTATAAGATAGAACACAAAGAGGTTTTTATCTCAAACGAGTTTTCTCAACACCCCGATTCTGATTTTTCCGGAATCTATTTTCTTCTAACTCTCAATTCTCAACTCGTATTCCGTCATCCTCAAATCTTAAACTGTTCACCCCGTTAAAGGTTCCATCTGTAACTGGATCAACCTGTCACCGCTATTTCTACTTTTTTCTAATTGCCAACTGTCAATTGTGGTTCATTTCCATTTTAGTTGATCCTTTTTCCAGGAAAAGCCTGCTTACACTTGAGAATAAAGTAGTTTGGATCTAGGTATCCATATGCTGATCTTTTAATTATCAATTGTCCTTTGTCCCTGTCTGCGTGCAACGCACAGGCAGGCATTGTCAATTGCTTTACGTCACCGTCCCTGTTTTTTCCCGTCATTCAGAGCAATTGAAAATTGCGGAGGAATCTCATTTCTTCTTTGATTGGGGTACTTTCGTATATTCGTATATACGAACATACG
>JAUXGM010000136.1 GCA_030622125.1 bacterium
ACGATAATTACATCATATTTTATCTTAAAAGAAAGTTTAACAAAAAAACAATTATTTGCTTCTTTCCTAATAATTATCGGGATAATTTTATTTTTTCTATAGAAATAAAATCAAAAATAACTCTGTCATTTCTTTATCCCAAAACATCCTGCATTGAATAAAGTCCTTTTTCCTTACCAAAAAGGAATTTCATTGCATTGATGGCACCAACGGCAAAGGTGTCTCTATTTGATGCACGATGCGTAAGTTCTAATCTTTCACCATTTCCAAAAAAATAAACGGTATGTTCTCCGGCTACATCCCCGCCTCTAACAGCAAATATTCCAAGTTCTTCTTTTTCTCTCTTTCCCGTATGTCCTTCTCTTCCATAAATAATTTTCTTATCACTACTTGCATTTAGGATTTCCCCCAATCTTTTTGCTGTTCCGGATGGAGCATCAACTTTTCTATTGTGATGTATCTCAACGATCTCATTTTCAAAATCGGGGAATGCTCTTGCTGCTATATCCGTAAGCTTGAAAAGAACATTTACACCTAAACTCATATTCGGAGAAAATAAGATCGGAATAAATTCCGAAGCAGCTTTTATTTTCTGCTTTTGTTGATCATTAAATCCCGTCGTTGCTATTACTATCGGTATCTTATTATCAATAGCGAACTTTAAAAGCTCCATCGTAAGAATCGGTGAAGAAAAATCTATTATTCCATCACTTGGTTTTAATTTTTCAAGAGATGTTACCGTTTTTTCATTTGGGATCTTATCTAACCCTTGAAAAAATTCAAGGTCATTATTCTTATTCAGCAGACGAATTAGGCGTTTTCCCATATCTCCAAGGGAACCGCCGACCGTTATTTTCATAAGATGTCCTTGTTAATTAAGATATCTCTCAAATGATCGAGTGTTTTTTTATCCATTTTTGTAAGTGGCAATCTAAATTCATTTTTTATCATTTTCATCAGGTATAAACAGGTTTTGACGGGTATCGGATTTGTAGTTAAAAACATTGCTTTATGTAATGGATACAATTTATTATGCTGGGTTGCCGCTTCCTTTAATTTACCACTGTTAAAAAGGTCAATTACCTTTTGGATCTTCTTGGGTATTAAATTTGCCGTAACCGAGATCACGCCAATACCGCCAATTGAAAGAAAAGGAAGTAAAGTAAGATCATCACCACTTAACATAAGAAATGAATCCGGAACTAAATTTTTGATCTCGATCGCCTGGTTCATAGAACCTGTTGCTTCTTTTATGCCGATAATGTTTTTAAATTTTGAAAGTCGTCCTACCGTTTCGGGAGCAATGCTTACCCCTGTTCTGCCGGGAACATTATAGATCACTACCGGGAACTTTGATTTTTTCGCAAGATAAGAATAATGTTCATACAAGGAATCCTGAGGCGGTTTATTGTAGTAAGGTGTTACCACAAGGGCTGCATCCATACCATTTTCTTTCGCCATCATCGTTTTTTTGAGGGATTTTCGGGTAGAGTTTGTGCCCGTACCGGCTAAAAGCGGCACCTTATTTTTTAATTTTGTAACTGCAATTCTAAATAAATTATGGAGTTCCTCATCGGTTAAGGTCGGCGCTTCCCCCGTTGTACCACCTATTAGAATTCCACTTGTTTTTTTAGCTTTGTGAAAATCAAGTAATTTACTGTAAGCATCGTAATCTATCTTTCCATTTTCATCGAATGGTGTTACCAGAGCAACTATTGTACCTCTAAACATTTTTATTCTCCTTTCTTTTATATCTATTTATTATTCTATTTAATTCGGTGCCGGTCAAGGTCTCTTTTTTTATAAGTTCCTTTACAATCGTTTCAACTAATCCCTTATTTTCTTTTAATAAATTACTTGCTTTTTCATGCTCATTCTCAATTAAGAATTTTATTTCATTGTCTATTTTCTCAATTGTAGCTTCGCTTATATTTTTATGTGCTATCAACTCTTTACCCAAAAATATCTCCTCATTTTCAGATGGAGCATAAAAAAGAGGACCAAGTTTATCACTCATTCCCCATTTTGTTACCATCATTCGTGCCAGATCGGTTGCCCGCTTTAGATCATGTTCCGCACCGGTAGTTTTTGTTTTAAGAAATACCTCTTCCGCTGCTCTACCACCAAGAAGAACAGTGATCTTATTGGTAAGATTCTCTTTTGTATAGTTATGCACTTCCTTTTTAGGCAACTGCACCGTCATTCCAAGTGCCATACCTCTTGGAATAATAGAGACCTTATGAATATCCTCACCTTTGTCTATCAGAACACCGATCAAGGCATGGCCGGTCTCATGATAAGCAATCGATTTTTTCTCCTCGGGTGAAAGAATCATACTTTTCCTTTCAAGTCCCATTAGTACCTTGTCTTTTGCTTCTTCAAAATCAACCATCTTTACACTCTTTTGATTTTTTCTTGCTGCAATTAGAGCTGCTTCATTAACAAGATTAGCAACATCGGCACCCGACATACCCGGAGTACCCTTTGCAATAATACTTAATTTTACATTTCTGTTAAGTGGGATATTTTTTGTATGGACTTTCAAAATACCTTCTCTTCCTCTGACATCCGGAATAGGAACAATAACTCTTCTATCAAATCTGCCCGGTCTTAAAAGAGCAGGGTCAAGTATATCAGGTCTATTTGTCGCCGATATAATTATAACACCTTCATTTGCATCGAAACCATCCATCTCAACAAGGAGTTGGTTCAGCGTTTGTTCTCGTTCGTCATGACCGCCGCCAAGCCCTGCTCCTCTATGTCGTCCAACCGCATCAATCTCGTCAATAAAGATTATACTTGGGGCAAGCTGTTTAGCCTTATTAAAAAGGTCTCGTACCCTTGATGCCCCGACACCGACAAATAATTCTACGAACTCGGATCCGGAAACGGTCAAAAATGGAACCTCCGCCTCTCCCGCCACTGCTTTTGCAAGGAGTGTTTTTCCAGTTCCGGGTGCACCGATCAGAAGTACACCTTTTGGTATTTTTCCACCAAGCTTTGTAAATTTCTTCGGATTTTTCAAAAACTCAATGATCTCTTCCAATTCCTGTTTTGATTCTTCACATCCCGCGACATCCGAGAATTTAACATCTACATTCTTCTGTATCTTTTCTTTTACCTTACCAAAGGTCAAAGCACCGCTGTTAGCGGAATTGATCTGTTTAAATATCATAAAAAATATAACAATTGTTAAGGCAAAAAAACCTACTGTTGAAAGTATTTCAAAAAATGAAGGACCCTCCCTTTTTACATTAACGGTAACACCTCTTTTAACCATTTTATCTACAAGTTGATTATTATCAAATGGGATCTGTGATGTAAAACGATAAAAATCCTTCCCATCTATTTTTACAGCTTGATTAAATTCACCGTTGATCGTTCTATTTATAAATACAACTTTTTTTATATTCCCGTTTTCAAGTTGCCAATTTAATTTAGTTAGATCTATCGGGATCGTTGTCATTGACATCCCTAATTTCACTAAAAAATATGCAATAATGATAATTGTAACTATTATTAGCCCTTCCCTAAAAAAATTCTTTTTCATTTTACCTCCAGAATATCTTTTAAACCTTCATCAAAGATTCTGATGCCCGGAACAATTGCGATCCTTGAATTGTATATTATCAATGGATAGAATTGCCTCAGCAGCAGATCAACTTTATTTTTTTTAAAAAGTTCGGAAATAAGGTATTTTTTTCCTTCTTTTTCTACCTGATCACCGTATTTAAATGGTCTTATTTCGATATTAATATCCCTTTTAAGACCTATACTCCATCTTTTGAACGGCATAATCAGTTCATAACCGCCCTTTTCAGTAAGTCTTCTTTTTATTGCTATCTTTTTCAATTCACTCTCTTTATAGACATAAACATATCTATATCCTTTAAATATATAATAATTTTGACTTATTTTCAAATATTTTCCACCTTTTTTTTGAAAAAATGTTCTTAACTCATCAAAATATACCCTTTTTATTAAGTCCTGCGGATAATCAAGTTCAAATAACATTTGCTTTAATACCTCGAAATGAATTATTTGGAAGCCGTTTTCAGAAATTGGAACACGATAGATACCAAGGTCGGATTCGACATTCTTATTATAAAATTTTGACACTTCATCATTGGCATAATCAAGTAATTCCCGTTCATCGTTATAAAAATCAATAAAGTGCTCCTTCCAGTTATGAAATCTCTCTGAAAGCGGATTTAAAATATCCCTCCGTAAAAAATTTCGGGTGTATCTTATATCGGAATTTGATCTGTCAATCCTATATTTGATCTTCTTTTTTTCTAAAAATTCAATGATCTCTTTTTTTTCAACAGAAAGTAACGGTCTGATGATGTTCATACCGTTATTTTTTGTCTTTTCAGTCATTCCAAAGATGGTATTTATTGATCTGCCTGATATGATCTTCATAAAAAATGTTTCAATCAAGTCATCAAGGGTATGAGCGATAAAGATATTTTCTTCATTGTATTCTTCTAATATCTCTTTAAAAAAAGCATATCTTATATCCCTTGCCCATTTTTCAAGATTTCCTTTTGATGGACGCTTGGCATCTTTAACTAAAATATCTATACCCCATTTTTTGCAGGTCTCTCTGACAAGATACTCATCCTTATTTGAATCATCACTGCGTAAATGATAATTTATGTGAAGAGCAAAAAGTTTAAAGTTAGAACCTTTTCTCGCTTCATTTAACATATAGAGGAGAAAAATAGAATCAGGTCCACCTGATACACCGATGAAAACATGCTCTACTTTTTTACAATAATTGTTTATATTTGAAATGATTTTTTGCATACCCATATATAGCGGGACTGGGGATCGAACCCAGGACCTTACGGGTATGAGCCGTACGCTCTAACCAGTCTGAGCTATCCCGCCCGAAAAAAATTGGTGGCGGGGACTGGATTTGAACCAGTGACCTTTGGGTTATGAGCCCAACGCGCTACCAAACTGCGCTACCCCGCGTTAAATTGTTATTATACCTATTTTTATTATCTTTGTCAAGGATTTTTTTTGTTTTTTTTGCAAAATTTTGTTTTTAATGTTATATTACCTTATGTTTAACCAAAAATATAAAGAAAAAACCGACTCATTCGGAAAGATCATTATTACAGAAAATTTAACAAAATTTGCAAACAAAGAAGAATTAAATTGGCGCAATCAAAAACAATTCAGTAAGGATGAGAAGTATAACAGTTTTGAGAAATGGAAAAAAATCTATAGTGATGGTAGGATTTGCATTCCTGAATTTTTAAATAAAAAATTCCATTTGAGAGGAAAAATACTTGAGATCGGAACAGGTTCCGGTTGGCTGACCTCGTATATTTCAAGATTTAATGATATTAAAGAGATTTACGCACTTGATTATTCCTTTGTTACGCTTTCCGAAAATTTTCCCAGGGTCGGTAAATGGATGAATGCAAATAAAGATAAGATCATTAGGGTTCTCGGTGATTTTCACTCTCTGCCTTTTGAGGATAATAGCCTTGATTTTGTGTTATGTGATGCTGCACTTCACCATTCTGATCATCCCGATATCATCCTGAAAGAAGTAAAGAGGATCCTTAAAAAAGATGGGATATTTCTTGCTTCTTCTGAACCGATAGCATCAAAATGGCGGATAAAAGAACAGAAAAGAAATTTTGGGAAGGAAGAAAAGGAACATGGAATTACTGAAAATATCTTTACAAGAGATGAATGGGTATCATTTTTTAAAGGAGCAGGTTTTACTCTTGAATTTATCCCATTTACTTTTTCAGAAAACTCATCAAAATTTAAAAACCTTATTAAAAAATATACCCCATTGAGATTTTTTAACGGGTATCTGTTTTCAAACTATATATTCTGTGTAAAAAAGAGGCATTTGCGAAATTCTAAATAGCCAATAATATTAACCACAGAGCACACAGAGACAGAAAGAAGAGCACCAGAGCACAAGTTACAAGTCAAATACAATTCAGTCATATTGAGCACTTCACTTTGTTCAGCACAGGCTCCGCGAAATATCCAGCATTTAAATAACAATATTAACCACAGATTAGACAGATTTGACAGATTAAAAACTTTAT
>JAUXGM010000099.1 GCA_030622125.1 bacterium
TAATCAAGTTGCAAAGGAGAATAAAAATTTTATTCTCAATATCAAACAGTGAAAAATACTAAGATAGTATTTTTGAAACAGAATAATTATTATAAACAAGAATTAGAAAAGAAAATCCGTCATATCTTCAAAAAAACGGAGTTATTTAACGAATTAAAAGAAAAAAAGGTTCATTCCATTCTCTTGAAACCGAATCTTCTCGGTATTTATTCACCGGAACTGGCGGTTGATACCCATCCGATCTTTGTGGAAACAGTTGCCATGATACTTAAAAAAAACGGTTATATTGTCGGAGTAGGCGATAGTTCAGCATCTTTTTATAAGATGGAAAGATTGTTCACAGAAAGCGGGTATGCTCCAATTTTTGAAAAGAAATATGCCGTAATGGAAAATTTTGAGCTTGAACCTTTTACAGAGATAACCTTAGAAAATCAAAAAATTAAAAAAATAATGATCGCCGGAGCCTTAAAAAAATATGATTATGTAATTTCACTTCCCAAATTAAAAACTCATAACATCTCTTTGATAACCTGTGCATTAAAAAATTATTACGGTATCATTCCGGGAATAAGAAAAACACAGTACCACCACATATTTCATCGGTTTAAGGATTTTAATCGATTTTTAATTGATCTCTATGCAAAAATCCGTCCCGATTTTTACCTTGTTGATGGGATATTGGGAATGGATGGAGATGGTCCGGCAGGCGGTAACCCAAGACATCTTGATCTAATGATTGGCGGCAGAGATGGATTAAAAATAGACGGTTACTTGCTAAAAATGATGGGCGTCAATGCGGAAAAACTTGATTATTTTCAATATGCTGAAAAAAAGGGTTTGTATAGTAGTGTTGGCAGAAATGATCTTGATATTCCCTTTGATTTTGATTTTATGTTTAAAGATTTTAAATTACCGATTGCTTCCAGATTAAGTATGTTTACCAATATCCTGCCGAAATTTATGTTTGGTTTTTTGCGGGTAAAACCGATTATTGATAAAAAAAAATGTATACTCTGTCAAGCTTGCATAAAAAAATGCCCTGAAAAAGCAATGAAATTAACCGGAAAAATGGTTAAAATTGATTACAATAAATGTATTGCATGCGGCTGTTGTAAGGAGGTATGTCCTGTTGATGCTATCCATATAAAAGGGAATATCCCAATGAAAGTATTGAGTATTGGAAGGAATATTTATGAAAAAATTAGAAGTAAAAAAGGAAAATGACAATTGTATAGGTTGCGGTCCAAATAACCCGATAGGTTTAAAATTGGAATTCATAACCCAAAATGGAAAGGCGAAAACCGAATCCATTTTAGACAAGAATTACGAGGGATACAAGAATATTATCCATGGCGGTATAATTTCTTTGATCCTTGATGAAACATCGGCAAAGGCAGTAAATTCGCTCGGAATTGTCGGAGTAACCGGGCGGATCAAGGTTACATTCGTAAAGCCATTGTTGGTAGGAAAAAAATTTACCTGCGGAGCAGAGGTAGAGAATATTCGGGGCAAATTGATAAATACAAGTTCCGAGATCTACTCTGAAAATGAATTGAAAGCTCGAGGTGAAGCAATTTTTATGGAGGTTGAAAAATCCGATGGAGAATGAAAATATATCAATATTTAAAGATGAGATCGTGTTGTTACGAGACAATATTGCTACCGTTATAAAAGGAAAAAATGATAGGATAGAGCTTGTATTGATCACATTGATGGCGGAAGGGCACATCTTGATAGAGGATGTTCCGGGTGTTGGAAAAACGATGCTTGCAAGAAGTGTCGCACAATCGATCAATGGTGAGTTTAAACGGATACAGTTTACAAATGACCTTCTACCGACGGATATCTTAGGAAACTTTATATACAATAAGGAAACCGAGAAATTCATTTTTAAGAAAGGACCGATCTTTACAAATATTCTACTTGCAGATGAAATAAACAGGGGAACACCGAAGGTGCAATCAGCTCTTTTAGAAGCAATGGAGGAATCAACCGTCTCACTTGATAGAAATACTTATCTCCTGCCGCAGCCGTTTTTCGTAATTGCTACGGAAAATCCAATAGAACAAGCAGGTACATTTTCTTTACCGGAAGCCGAGCTGGATAGATTTATGATAAAACTCGATATAGGTTACCCGTCAAGTAGAAGTGAAAATGAGGTGCTGAAAGTGGTTCAGGTTGTTCATCCTATAAAGAACATAAAACCGGTAATAGAAGTAAAAAAAATAATGGAACTTCGGGAAATTGTAAAACGAATAAAAGTGAACGATGAAATTAGAGATTATATTGTATCGCTCTTAAATGCCACCAGAAAGCATGGCAATATCCTTCTTGGCGGAAGTCCAAGGGCATCTATATGCCTCCAAAGACTTTCTCAGGGAATTGCTGCTTTTAACGGTAGGGATTTTGTTATTCCCGATGATGTCAAATATGGCTTGAAACCTGTTTTAAGACACCGTATACGGTTAACTCCTCAGGCAAGGATCAATAATGTTACAGTAGACAATATCCTGGAAGAAATATTAAAAAATGTCAAAACGCCGTAAGAAAAAAAGTGGTGCATTTACATACTTAATTCTTGTTCTTATGGTTTTTTCAGCTGCTGTAAACACCGGATTAAATCTTTTGTTTTTTGTTTCTATCTTTATGGTCATCGTAGTTATTTCCGCTTCCATCATTGGTAAAATAAATGTTTCAAAGATCAAAATCAAAAGGGTTATTAAAAGAGAGATATATGAAGGCGAAAATGTTAAATTTGAATACAATATAAGTGCAAAACATGATATTTGTTATCTTGAAATTAAAGAGAACCTTCCGACATTTATAATATCCGATGCAATACCGTATATAAATTATCTTAAAAGGAACAAAGAAATTTCATTGCAAAGTGAATTCACTTTTACAATTCCGGGAATATTTTATATGGAAGGCATCAATGCCAAATCTTCTTTTCCCATTGCAATTTTGGCATTTGAAAAGAAATATGAAAAGGTAAAGAATGAGATCACGGTTTTCCCAAGATATTTTGATCTAACCTATTTCCCTGATGAGATATTGGAATCCTATTCTGAAAATGAACAGTTTGCGGTAAGGATCGGATCAGGAGAAAATATATGGGGTATAAAACCTTATGAATTCGGCGACAGAATCAGGGATATATGCTGGAAGATAAGTGCTAAAAGTGATGATTTGATGGTAAAGATTAGAGAACAGCCGCAGGGTAAAAAAATATGGATCTTACCGATATTAAAGGATCTGATAAAAGACCAGTGGAATGCCGATGTGTTACGGGTTGCAGCATCAATAGTAAAGAATCGTCTAAATTATAACAGTATTATAGGAACAATAGTCGGTTCGCGGATCAATTTCCCAACAGGCGGAAAAGGACAATTATTTTCTTTATTAAAAGAACTTACTTATATATGGAATGAAGAGAATTTATTGTCTGATACCTATAAAAATAGTTATGTTGTGGAACGAAATGATATTGTTTTCATCGTAACAAATAAAAGTCCGACTAAATTTTCAGCATTGATAGAGGGTTTTAAGAAAAATAATGTTCTACTGATCATTGTCTATATAGAAAATAATGAAGGAGAAGGGAGAAAATTACTCTTCGACGGCATCAAAAAAGGTTATTATATTTATATAGCCAATAGGAAAAGGTTAAATGAAACATTCCAGTATATACACAATTAATAGAAAAAAAATCCTTTTATTCCTTCATATTATCTCTTTTTATTTACTTTCCACATTAACAATTTATTATTATCTTGGCGAATCACTTGCAAGATGGATATTTCAAAGTTTGCTTTTTACCTTAGGTTTGATCATCTCTTATAATAATTTCGGCAATAAAGAAAGGCTACTTATTGAAAACATCCTTGGATTTCTATTTATTACCACATTCATTGTGCAAACGGTTCTTATATGGGCGGGATACTATGTTTTAAAAGATATATTTGCAATAGCATTCTCATGGGGGCTTGTCTATACCGCCTATTATTTGATCTCTAAAAGAACCTTTTTAAATTTTTATCTCATTTCTTTTATTCTAATGATATACAGTGCTTCAATAAGTTATAATCTCTATTATTTGGTTATTTTTCTTGTTTATAGTTTTCTTTCACTTTCCTATTTTATTATTTTAGTGCCACCTATTTCAAAAGAACTTAACGAGAAAATACAATTTGGAATTTCTACTTTTAAGACTTTCAAATCCTCATTTAAAATGACACTTGTCGGATTTATTATAGCAATATTTTTATATGCATTATTTCCGTTCTTTTGGCAGGTAAATTTTATCAATCTTCCGATCACAAAGAATCAAAATTATTTTGGACAGCCAAATACGGAGATGAAACAGATAAATATCCCGGGATTTTCATTGGATTTTAATCTTACCTCGGGAAAGGTCTGGGATAATCCTATTGAGGTTATACAACTAAAAACTTCACATCCATCTTATGTTCACTATTTAAAAGCTGTTGTATACGATAATTTTGACGGGAAAAAATGGTCATCATCTTTTTACGAATTAAATAGTTTAAAAAACATAAGCTGGCAATTCAAGATACCTTTTAACAGATTGCCGTTCATCAAATATGAAACCGATACGCAGATAATAACATATCTGCATAAGATACCCAATATTCTTTTTTATGAGAATTATCCAGAGGTAGTGAGATTTCCGGCAAGATCGATAAAGATCGATAAAAATGGAAATATCTATATACCGAGTATTCTAAAATTTCCATTCAAATATTCAATTGTCTCAAAATTACCGATCAAGATCAACCCCCCGCAAGATTCTGTGCCTGCTTACAGATATTCGGATGATTTTTCTCCTTATCTTTCGTATTCCAAATGTTCAAAAAGAACAAGAGATCTTGTATATATTGTAACTTACGGTGCAAAAGATGACTACGAGAAAGCAAAAAAGCTTACCGATTATCTTAAAAGATCATACACCTACGATATTGATTTTTCGTTTTTACCTAAGGAAGATGATTTGGTAGATTATTTTTTATTCAGATATAAAAAGGGTTACTGTGAACAATTTGCGACTGTACTTGCTATGATGCTGCGAATAGCGGATGTACCTTCAAGAGCCGTAACCGGTTTTGCCGGCGGGAGATATGATCCTCGCCGTAATGCGATCATCTTTTCCGGAAACAATGCACATGCTTGGGTTGAGGCGTATATCAATGGCTATGGGTGGATCACCTTTGATCCGACACCTGTTTCAGATACAAGCATTATTATTCCTAAAAGCCATTTCTTTTCTTTTTTGGGAAAGATATTCGGTTTGGATCCGCAATCGTTAGTTCCTGTAAAGGTAAAAAAAATGATCAAAACCGGCATTACTAATATATTTATATTTATCAAACACAATTTTGCCGTTTTGTTATTGATGATAGCGATCATTATTATGCTGATCTTTCTCGGGAGAATAATTCAAAGCAGTATCAAAGATATTCGTTTGAAAGAAAAAATTTCCTTTTCAGCATATCTTTTTAAAAAATTTGAAGTGATCATTAAGAAGCATTTTAAAATAAAAAGAAAATCTTATGAAACGGAAACGGAATATATTGACGGAATTTTAAAAGATAATGAAAATCTTTCAGATATTTTAGGGGATTTTTTAGAATTATACCTTCGGTGTCGGTATTCCTGTGAGCAAAGTGACAGCAAAACCAACCTCCTCAATCAAAAAATAATGTTGATAAAAAAACAAGTGAAAAAACAGTAGGGGAACGGCATGCCGTGCCCATTAAATAAGTTGATAAGGGAATACGGGAATACGGGAATATCCTCTCGCGTCATTCTGAGGGAGCCCCGAATTGAGTACGGGGTAAACTGCACGACCGAAGAATCTATGAATAAGGAAATAAGGAAAGAACAATTGCTCTCATGTTTCTTGATTTTTTTAAGAAAAATGGTTAAAATATATAAAAGTAGGTGAACAGTGATTATAGGTGATGAAAAAAAGAAAAACAAATTTTTAATTTATTATGGAATTTTATTTTCCCCTGCTTTATTGTTAATTGTGATTTTTTCTTTGTTTAGTAGAATCAAACTTCCCGATATATTTATCTATTTTATTCTTTATTTATTTGTATTTTTATTAGTTGTTGGAATAATTTTCCCCATTTATTTATTTTTTCATTACAAAACGAAAAATCAAAAACCGAAATTTTGGATTTTAATTGTTTTTTTTGCAATAAATTTTATTCTTGCTATCTTAATAATATTACCAAGTTTAATGTGTAGACCAAGAAAGGCTTACTTTTCTATATCCAAAGGCGATTTAAAAAATATTGCAGTAGCATTAGATATGTATTATGATGATAATAATTGTTTTCCAAATGATAAACATCCTATATCAGAAAATGGAACTTTAATCAAGGAAGAATATTTTCCTAGTGCCCTTACTGACCCAAAAACAAAAAATGATTATATTGTGGAATATACAACAAATCCGGATTCTTATGTAATTTATTGCCCTAATCCGGAAAAATACTATTACTCTCCTAAAAAAAACTTAAAGGTAATAAAATATATTTATAAAAAAGGAATTGTTACTGAACCAGAAGGAAAATAAATAACTTGTTAGAAAATAAATATTGGAGCGAGATATGAAAAAGAATTTTATTTTTATTTTTATTTTGTTTGTTTTTTTGCCGATTTGTTATAGCATGAATACAGGTGGAATTAAAGGAATTGTATTAAATGATGCAACAGGGAAACCAATTCAAGATGCAAAAGTAACTATCAAGGAATTGGACATTTCACAGGCAACCGATGAAAAAGGTCAATATCTTTTTAATGGATTACTGGTAGATTTTTACACTATCAGAGTTGAACATCCAAAATATCAAACCTATGAAAGAGAAAATGTTATTATTACTGCGAATAAAATTCGAACAGAACCTCCAATAAGATTAAAAAAAGGGACTGCTTCCAAAACCGTTATCATGGTTACTGACAAACGTGTCGTTAAGATATGTCGTTCTCGCGGTGCGACTGCACACAATATTAGTTCCGATAAAAAAACTTATTTTCCCCCTTCATCCGGTGGAACCCGTATTCCAAATGCAAAACCGTATGATCTTACTTTTTATGAAAATTATGGTGTTAATCCATTTGTTGATACTGAGGATGATACCAGATCAACCTTTGCCGTGGATATAGATACTGCATCTTACACTAAGGCAAGAGATTACATTAATGATGGGAATATTCCTGAAAAAGATATTATAAGGACAGAAGAATTTATCAATTATTTTAAATATAATTATCCATCCCCAAAAAACGGTATTTTTGCTATAACTGTTAGTGGTTCAAACTCAAAGTTTGGAAAGAATTGTAAACTTATTAAGATTGGCATAAAAGCAAAAAAAATTTCGCCCCAAAAAAGACTTCCTGCTATTCTAACTTTTGTTATTGATGTATCCGGTTCAATGGAACGAGATAACAGATTGGGACTTGTAAAAAGAGCATTAAGACTTCTTATTGGTGAATTAAAAAAAGATGACAAAATTGGAATTGTTATTTATGGAAGTTATGGAAAAGTAATTATGAAACACCAAACACTTGAAAAAAAAGCCGAGATCATAAATATTATCGATAGTTTAACTCCCGGTGGTTCAACTTATGCAGAAGAAGGTATAAAATTAGGATACGAACTTGCTGCAAAAGAGTACAAAAAAGGTTGTATCAATCGAGTAATACTCTGTACAGATGGAGTTGCAAATGTCGGAAATACAGATGCTGAATCAATTTTAAAGGAAATAAAAAAAAATAAAGAAAAAGGAATTACTCTTTCTGCAATTGGTTTCGGAATGGATAATTATAACGATGTGTTATTAGAAAAACTTGGTGATAAAGGAGATGGACACTATGCATATGTAGATACGATTTCAGAGGCAAAAAGAATATTTGTGGAAAATTTAACTGGTACATTACAGGTAGTAGCAAGAGATGTAAAAATTCAGGTAGTTTTTAATCCAAAA
>JAUXGM010000009.1 GCA_030622125.1 bacterium
ATTCAGAAAACAGGCGGGACGTACTTTTAATAGTTGTGAGTTGCGAGTTTACCCCGCTCCATATATTGGTGCGGTGGTTATGAGTTTTGAGTTGAAATGCAAGAGCATGCATAATATTTTTTCTTGATTTTTACCCTTGAACCTTTTCACCCCGCACCAAATTGGTGCTGGGTGAACTTTTGAACCTTTGAACCTTTTTGATGTGTCCCGGACTCTTCCTTAGATAACGATAACTCACCCGAAAACAATATTACCGGTTAATAAGAAAATAAATTAATAAGGCAAAAAAGTCAAAAAATGGATTATCGGGTCAAGCCCGATAATGACAGTACTTTTTTAGTCATTCTTGCCCCGCATCAAGTTGAGTGCATGCTTAATACGGGACAGGAATGACATTCTCACGAGAATGTTAATTTCATATAATAAAATCTAAATAATTATCCTGAGATATTACGGTATATTGTGCATTATTATAGGTAGATAACCAATCTTTTGGGGGAGAAATTTTATGTTTTTGCCACTTTATTTCATAACCGTATAAATTTCCCTCTCTTTCTTCAATGAGATCAATTTCCTTCTTATCATAGGTTCTCCAAAAATAGTTATTTGCATTAATATTCAGATATTCCTGCTTTTTTAATCTTTCAATAATAATATAATTTTCCCAGAGCATGCCAATATCATTTCGTATATTTAATGGATTAAAATTATTGATAAGTGCATTTCTTACCCCTATATCATAAAAATAATATTTTGGTAATTTAGAAATTTCTTTTCTTAGATTTCTGCTAAAACCTGCAAGTTTAAATATAACAAAGACCTTTTCTAATAAATCAAGGTATCTTTCCACTGTTTTTTTATTAATTCCAACTTTTGATGCAATCTCTGAACAAGATACTTCTTGCCCTATTTGAAATGATAGTAGTTGCAAAATATTAATTAATTTACCAGAATGCCTTAGTCCATCCATTTCAAGGATGTCCTTACAAAGATAAGAATTTAATAATTCTTTAAGATAGATAATCTTTTCACCTTTATCCTGTGCTAATATTATCTCGGGATAAGAACCAAAGATTAACCTCGTTTCTAAATTAGCTCTTGTTTGATGGTGTTCCTCAAATTGAGAAAGTTCCATTTGAGATAATGGAAATAAATGAAGTGTAATTTTTCTACCTGTAAGTGGCTCACCTATTTTTTGAAACAAGTCCAGTGAAGCGGACCCGGTTGCTATTACTCTAATATTTTTAATATTGTCAACAATAAGTTTTAAATTTAATCCGATATTGGGAATTTTGTGAGCTTCATCAATAGCAAGAAGGGTATTATTTCCGATGAATTTTTTTAATTTTGTAATAGATTGGCTGCTTAAATCTCTTTGAACGAATATATCTTCTCCATTTACAAGCAGATATTTTTCATTTAGCCCTTTTAGAAATTTTTGAAGTAGAGTTGTTTTACCACATCTTCTTGGTCCATAAATAATTATAACTCTATTTGGCTTTACATATTTTTTAATATTTTGCAGTTGCTTTTGAGGTATATATTTAAACCGCTCGTTCATTTTAATAAATACGGGCAATAAACTACCTAAATTTCTATAAATTCAGATACTAAAACGCCTTTAATTTCATTATAACAAAAATAATATAAAAAATCAAATAAAAAAAATCTATTTCGCAAAAAACTTGAAATAAAATTGAAAATATAATACAATATAAAATGGGAAAGAAGGAAGAAATCCAGATCTACCTGAATCGAATACAAAGCAAGGTTGCCTCAGTTGAGGATTTTATTGAAGGGATAAATTTTTTTAAAGAATACAACAACTATTCCAAAATATTGGGGTTAGCCGATCAGGGGATTGAAAGATTTCCTGATACCGGTATATTTTATTATTGGTCCGCCTTTGCTTTTTTTCATTTGGAAAAAGACAATGAGGCATTTAACAATATAAATGTCGCTATTTCTAAAAATGCAGATCATAAGGAAAGTATATTATTAGGTGTAGAAATTGCAAATAAGCTTGGTGATTATGAAAATGCACTTATGTTTATTAAGCTCGGACTCAAAAGATTCGCAGATACACCCGAACTGCTTGATATTATATACCACTTCTTTGATGAGCACAAAGAATTTATATCTGAAAATACCGGTATTTTGACAATTGCATATAAAAATGGGGAAGATAGAGTAGGTGAATTCCTATTTGAAACTTTTTATACGGGCAAACTCTCAACGGATGATGCTCTTGATGTTTATATTAAAAAATTTGATCTAAGAAAAGAAGATGAGAATTTTGTAAAATTTATATCCGCTCTTATAATTCAAAAGAAAAGAACAGATGATAAAGCAATAAATGTGCTTTTTTCTATTTACAATAATGGACGAAAGACAAAAGAGATCGTAACATTTTTAGCCGATCATTTTAGTAAAAAATCTCTTTGGGATGATGAATATCAGATGTTGTATGAACATGCGGTAGAATTTGAAACGGCAACATATTCCGTATTTAAATTATTAGGACAAAAATACATACTTTTACAGCAGGAAAGTGAGGTTGCTTTTTCCGTAATATTTCAATATTTTCTCTTTGAACCGGACAACAAAGATACAATTTTATATTTGATACCCTTCATGCTAAAGAAAAAGAAATACGGTGTCGATGAAAAAAACTTTTTGAAAATTGCATACAAGCTCTTTCCCGATAATTTCGATATATTTAAAAAAATTGTTGAAAATATGCTCTTTGATATTAAAGAGACAATAGAATATATCCCATTGTTACAAAGGTATCTTGAAGAAAACCCAAAATCGGAAAGTGCCATTAAACTTCTTGGAAAGGCATATTTGGAATTAGAAAGAAAGGATTCGGAAGCACTTTTTATATATGAAAAATTTGTTCGTTTTGAAACAAATAATAAAGAACTTATATCAATTCTTACGGAATATTATTTAAGTGAAAATAGAAAGAACCGACTTGCAATAATAATATATGAAAAAGCATATCAATTAAATATCGAATCTTATGACTTATATAAGATACTTGGTAGTTATTATCTTGAACGGGGTATCATAAAAGATGATTATATCCCGATCTTTAAGATCATCTACAATGATCTGAAAACCGATGAGGTTCAATATAAAAGGTTTATTGCTCAAATGGATCAGGCAATACTTGAAAAAAAAGTTACACTGAATATTGATGAGTTCTTTTTTGATGTTTTGAAAAATAGTATTGAGAGCGGTAATGAAAATGAGACACTTGAGAAATATTTTATTAAGATTGGAATAGAACTCAAAAAAATAGATAATAGCTCTTTTGAATTATATAAAAAACTATATCTTAAATATAAATCGGAAAAGCATTTTTTAAATCTACTGTATTCGGCATATAATTCGAGAAATTTTATTGACGATATAGGAAAAGAAGTATTTGAAACATTATATCCGACTCTAAAAGGTGATAATAAAGATAAGGCAACGATCCTTTTATCGCAATACTATATTGATAACAAGATCAGAGATGATTTCAGTTCCGATGTTATTGCAAGGGCAAATGAATTAAGATCAAAAGGGATAAAAATAGAGGGTAACCTTGAAAAAGGAGTTCAGTTTGCCGTAAAAGCAAATAAGAAAAATCTAAGTTCGCTTGATATTTTTTATAAATACTTACAAATAAATGAAGATAATCCTGCTGTTTATAGAAATGCCTGTGAAATTATCATTGAGAATAATGTCTACGATAAAAAATATCTTTCAATCTTAAAGAACGGAATTAATTTATATCCCGAATGGAAAGAACCTTTTAATCATTATGCAATAGCACTTGCAAAGAATAAGATAAGAGAAAATGATTCATATCCTATCTGGGAAAAATATATCCTTGCCGGAAACAAAGATAATACAATTATTATTGAACTTCTTTCATACTATATAAATAATCAAACACTTGATGCTAAAGCGGAAAAGGTCTTTAAGTATGCACTTGATATCGGGTACAAGAATGCTCAAACTCTTTTGCAATACGCCAAAATATTATCGATCAACGGAAATTATGAAGAACTTTTGACTATCTTAAAAGAGGTCATTAAATATGACATTACAGAAACGGAAGATATTAAATTCATTTGTGATACCCTTCTTTTTTATGCTGCTTTTGATCTCTTAATAAAATTTTTAACTAAGTATTCAGAGAAATCAACTATGATAATATGGTATAAGATAAAAGCATTATTCTATTCTGAAAAACTCTCAAAAAATGAAGAACTTATAGAAAATTTCATAAAAAACACCAAATTTACAGAAAAGAATGGTGATATCTTTGAAATATACGGTGATTATTATTTCTATAAAAAAAGTGATTTTAATAAGGCATTCAAGGGATACGAATATTACTTAAAGGTTTTTCCGAATGATCCGCTTGTCCTTTATAAGGCAACTCTTTGTTCATTGAAATTGAATGATCTCTATACGGCATTAAAATATGTTAAAAAATTGCTTTTATTCAGAGAAAATGATATTGAAGCACAAAAGATTGCAGGGGATATTCACTTTCAATTGGCGGAATGGAATGAAGCAAGTCAATTTTATAAAAGGATAATAGGAAATGGCTATAAGGACCGTGAAATACTAAAAAACTATGCACAATCTCTCTTTATGTCACAACAGTATTATGCTGCAATTGACCTTTTTAAAGAAATATTAGATATAGAACCTACCAATGAAAAAATATTATTATCCCTCACTTATGCTTATACAAGCATTGATTTCAAAGAAGAGACAATAGCTACCTTAGAAAAGATCATAGCTCTTAATCCAAACAATAAGGAGGCACTATTTGCACTTTTTACAATTTGTTTAGAGGATAAAAAAAATGATAAAAAAGCGGAATACCTCTATGAACTGGTTTTAAATGTTGATCCTGAAAATATGGATGCCCTTAAAATGCTTGGAGCAATATACAGTAAATTAGGAAGAAAGGATGACAAGGCAATAAATGTTTATACCAAAACTTATGATTATGGTGAATTGGATGCCAATATTGTTAAGATCCTTGCCAATAAAGTTGTCGAAGAAGCCGAAGGAACGTTGCATAAAAAATTCAGCATTAAAATACTAAAAGATGCAGTGGATATTTTTCCTTCATCTGATAAATATTGGATATTACTTATTGATTTCATAGTTAATGAAGCAAATTTTAGTGATTATAAAAAATATTTTGAAAAAGCATTTAAAAGAGGGCTCAGAGTTTTTGAATGTTCAGAAAAACTTGCGGAAATATACTATAGAAAAGAAGATTTCGAACAGGCGCTTTTTTATGCTAAAACTGCATTGTTACAAAATCCATATAAAAGCAAAATTTACAATCTAATGGGTGAGATCTATATTTTAAAAGAAGATTATGCCAGGGCAAAAGCACTACTTGACAATGCTATAATATATGATTCCGATAATTTCTATGCCTATCTCAATTATGCAAAGGTGATGGCGTTTTTTAAGAATTACCCTCTTGCAATAAGAAATCTTGAAAAGGCACTTACAATAAATAAATACTATTTACCGGCAATTCTTTTATATGCGAAAATAACGGTAGAAAGAGATAGCAGCTTAAAAAAGAGCAAGGAACTTCTTAATTTTGTAAAAGATATCTATCCCGGAAATTGGGAGATCACATATTGGTTAACAACAATAAATAAAAAACTTGGAGATATTGATCTTGCAATTATTCAAATTAGAGAGGCACTCTCAATTGAAAAAAATCAAGAAACGATTTTACTTTACAGTGATCTATTATGGGAAAACGGAGAAAAAGGGAATGCAATTAATTTCCTGTCGCAAAATTGTGAAGAAATGGAATCTCCCGATATCTATAATAAACTCGGTCAATTCTTCTACGCAATGAATAACATCGACAGAGCGAAAGAATCATTCTCCGAAGCTGTCAGGATAGATCCTAACTTTATAGATACAAAGATCGAACTTGCAAAATTACATTACAATATTGATAAAGATCTCGAAACAGCAAAGGTTGAATTTCAAAATATTCTTGAATTTAATCCGGAGAATATAATTGCAAAAAGATATTTGGGAAAAATTAATTATAGAATGAAAAAGTATGATGTTGCGCTTAAAATATACAAAGAGGTTTTTGAGTTTTTAGATTACGATGATACAAAATTTTTGGTTTCCATTAACTTTATGAAAAAGAACTACGATGAGGTTTTAGAGCTTTCATCCTATATGATTAGACAAAATGCTCAGGATGTAGATATTCTTTCAATTCTCTTTGAAACTTACAAAAACCTTCAATTGTACGATAAAGCGATTGAAATATTTGAAAAATTAAAATTTGTGAATTCTAAAAGAGCAGATGAATATTTTGGTGAATATTTCGGTATCTTATTGTCCTCGGCAAATTTTGAGAATTTGAGAACGGAACTAACAAGATTAAAGGATGATGATCGATATCGCTCGCAATCTGCAGAATATTATTTTTTTCTTGAATATTTATTGTACGGCACAAAATTTAAAAAATTGCAGCAATTTTTACCGTATATGATAAAAGAACAGACCGAAGAAATAGATTATAAAAAAAATAGAGATTTGATGTTATTCCATATCTTACTCCAAGAAGGTGCATTTAGTTCAATTGATTCCCTTATCCATCTTTTTAATAAAAATGATAAACCGATCAAATTTCTAACAGGCATATATTATCTTAAAACCAACAAACTGACAAGTGCACTGAATATCTTGGCATCATTCAATGATTATTGGTCTTATCCTTACTTCCAAACATATCTAACTTATGTAAAAGATCTGCTTCCAAACTTAAAGGAAAAGTATAGATTTAGAAAGATATGGGAGCTTTTATCTTCTCGTCATAACAGGAATGACATTGCTTATTGGCACAAATTGTTTTTTAAATTTGCAGAAGATAAGTTCAAAGAAAAATTTTACCAAAAGAAAAATATTAAAAAGAGTTTTAAGTTACTACTTGACAGAATTGAAAGATATGAAACGGTTCAAGGCAGCAAAGATAGTGATATTGATAGTGATCTTGTTGTAAAAATGTTTCAATACTATAATTTTTTGGCTGGAAATTATAAGGATTGTCTAAAATTCTCAAAAAAATATAAGTTTGAGGGTATCCTATTTTTAAGTGATCTTTACAATGAACTTCTAAGAAAAAAGCGATCTAAGAAAAAATTATTACAAATAATTAACAAAAATATGACAGATGAGGAAATTCCCTATTTTTATGATTTTATTTGTAAAGAAGACCTTGCGGAAATTGCAATGGTAAGAGTACTTAAAATGAAAGAGAATAAACTAAATGATAATTTCTATGAGATCATTTATGATCTGTATTCAAAAAATATAATTGAGGAAAATGGTAAACTTGATAAACTCTTGCAAAATTCAAATTCATTTAATTTGCGATATTTGATAAGAAAAGGTGATTATGAAAATGCTTATGAAACAATAATGAAAATGAATTACTTAGAATTCATCTCTAATGAGAACGCTGCTTATATAATGGAAGTTATGCGTCAGGTAGAGGATTATGATCAATTGTTAACATATAAGTACCGTTTTATCGATAGTTCTTTTATAAATGATGATACAAATCTTTATTATGCCATCGCTCTTTCAAAATTTTCGTTTGAAGATAAGGGAACTTCTCTTTTAGCAACAGTTAATTTTGAAAATATTACCTTTATCAATGCTCTTTCCGCTATTGGAAATGAAAATCAATATCCACACGATAATTTGATCGAAAAGTTCCTTGAAAACTATCATAATTATAATGAAGTATTAGAGCTTTTCAGCTTTTTAAAAGATTTTGATAAGGAAATAGTTGCCAAATATGAAGACAAGCTCAAAGAGATCCTTCCAAAGAAAGAATTTAATATCCTGAAAGGACGAATAGCTTTTATTCAAGGGAAACAGGATGAAGCAAAAGAATTGTTAAAAGAGAGTGATCATTATGAAGATCTTCGTCTTTTAGTTCCACTTTCAACCGATATCGAGGCAAAAAAGATTCTTGGCAGAGTAGTCAAAAAGATAAATGAAAAAAAATCCTACTTTGAAAATTATAAAACATTTCTACCGTTTTCTTACAAAAATATTTATCTGCATAAAGCAAGAAATGATCTATTTACCTTTAATTTTCAGCTCTTTGAAATACTTTCAAATTTACATGATCTTACCGGTAAATTGGAAATCGGCAATGTGATAACAAAATTTGACCCGACACAATTGCATATTTATAAAGAGCTTTATTATATTTATATGGATTTTCAACAGGATTTTCCGGGTGCATTAAGAATATTAAATAAAATGTTGAGTTTAAATCCAAAAGATTCAGAACTTGTTCTTGAAAAGGGAAAGCTTTTAATTAATGAAGACAGATATGATTACGCTTTAAGTTTTCTCTTTGAAAATAAGGGTTTAAGTAATGATATTCTCAATTATATTGCTGATATATACGAAAAACAAGGGCTCGCTTTGGATGCGATTGATATCAATAAAGAACTGCTTGAAAAGACAAATGATATAAAATATTTTGTTAGGATCATTGAATTAAAATACAATCTTGAATTGTATGATGAAGTGATAGAGATGGCGGAAAATAATGATAGCAATTTCCATTCGGAAATGATCACCTATTTTCTCGGAATGAGTTACTATAACCTTAAAGATTTTGAAAAGGCAAAGGAACTTCTTACATCTATCATTTTTTCTGATTTTAAGTATAAAGATAATCTTAATATTATAATCGGACTGATACACTTTAATTTAAAGGAATATGCTAATTCTCAGATATTCATGAAAAAAGCGATCAAAAATAAAAAAAGCGAAGAGATAGCCTGGTCAAAACTTGCGGATATTCTTTTGAACGGAAAAAGTAAAAATGTCCCAAAAGCAGTTGCAACACTTGAAAAAGCGGCAGAAAAGGGTGCTGATGATACGGCATTCCATTTGCTTTCCGCTGAAATATATTATACATCAAAAAATAGACAAAAACTTGTAAAAGATTTGAGATTTTTAAGTAAAAATCCGCCTCCCGATACTATTGATAATCATTTGCGATATGGAAAAATTCTTTATAAAACAGGAAAAGTTCAAAAAGCAGAGGTAGAATTTTTAAGAGTAGTTGATCTCCAACCTGAAAATTATGAAGCATTAAAATATTTAATTGACATTTATTTAGATGAAAAATCATATCTTAAATGCCTGCCTCTTGTTACCAGAGCTTTTGAAAAAAAACCTGTAAATGTTGCGTTTACCTATGCCACAGTCCTTTTTGCCATAGGTAGATACGAAGAAGCAAGAAATATAGCAAAGAATATTAAAGAGACATCTACCGAAATAGAATTTTTTAAAGGGAAATTATATTACGAATTAAAATCTTATGAGGAAGCAATCGCACGTTTTCAATTCATTCTTAATGCGAATCCCAAAAGTTTTGAAGCGAATTTATTTCTTGGAAAGATCTACTATGCACTTTTTAATTTACAAAAAGCGATAGAACTTTTAAAAATTGCCGAGAGTATAAATGAAAATGATTTTGAGGTTTTAAAATATCTTGGATTGAGTTATAATAAGTTAGGAGATACGATAAATACAATAATCTTTCTAAAGAAGGCACTAAGTGTAAATGCAAAGGATCATGAGATCATTTTGGAACTTGCCCAGCTCTATTTTAATAAAAAAAGATATAAAGAAGCGATCAAGGAGTTTAAAAGGGTAATTTCAATTAAATATAATCTTCCCGCGGTTCATTTTCGGTTGGCAAAGGCATATCGCTACCTCGAAGATTATTCAAATGCCTTGATATACATAAACAATGCACTTGATTTTAATCCAATGGAAGAGATATTTATAGAAGAAAAGATCAATATACTTACTGCCTCCGATAATACCCAACAGATCATTTCAACCTTGATAAAATATGAAGAAAAAAATAAACTAAGTCCCATTTTAAAGTATACAAAGATAAAAAATATGCGATTAAATAACCATTTTTCCGCTGCATTAAAAGAATTGGAAGAATATGAGATACCCAATTCTCTCGAACATGATTTTAA
The DNA here is from genome assembly GCA_030622125.1 of bacterium. GTDB lineage: Bacteria > AUK180 > AUK180 > AUK180 > AUK180 > JAUXGM01. Next base: position 10,095 of record JAUXGM010000009.1, read on the forward strand.
AAAAGAGAAAGCACTCATTCTTTATCAACTAAAGAGATATGATGAAGCATTAGATCTTCTAAGTGCTCTTTACAAAGATTCCAAAGATGATGAGATCTTTATTACCCTTTGTTTCACACTTATAGAATTGGATAAAGTTTCGAGAATAAAATCTTTGATCACTAATTATAAAGGTGATCTGTTAAAAACCGAATACATTCCGTATATACTTGGCTATATAGCACTAAAAGACGGGCAAAAAGAGATTGCTTTAAATTATTTCTATCAATCAATAACTGTAAATAAAGGTTTTGTTCCTGCTTACAGACGGCTTATTGAGACATATATCAAAGGGAAAAATTATATAATGGCTATTGATATAATACAGAACTGTCTCCAGTATGAAAAAATTAAAAGAATGGATCTATATTACTATCTTGGAATTTCTTACTACTACTTAAACGATCATTTTAAAGCAATGAGATATATCAAGGAGGCACTTTCATGGGATTACCTCGATTCTGCAAGTTTGCTTTCCGAGATCTATAAGGAAACCGCTCTTTATGGTTATGGAATTATTATTACAAAAAGATTGTGGATCGAAAATAGAATTGATTCAAAATTTGCATGGGAACAGATCATTTATTTTCTTTTTAGGATTGGCAGACGGAAAGATGCCGTAATAGAGTCCTTCTACAATTTATCTTCGATCAGTGATCAAAAGATTATAGAAGAGTTTACGGAGACCTTATTAGAGTTCTACAAAAAACCGTATGCCGCTTATATTATCCTGAAACATGTGATCAAAATAGACCAAAAGCACACAAAATTATTATCATTATACCTTTATGCAATATCGGGGATCAATGTGCCTGATACAGTTGGCAATGTAAATATGATAAAGAACCTTGCCGATAGCACGGAGAATCCCGATCTCATAGAAGCACTTGGCGTATATTATTATAAAAAAGGTGAGATGCTTTTAAGCTCGTCATATTTACAGAAGGCAATAAGATTAAATCCTGATTCCGATAAGGCATTATATTATCTTTCATTATTGAAATGAAGTCATTTAAGTTTTTAAGCATATTTTTCTTTTTTGTTGTATTTATAATCAACGGACTTCCCGGAAATACGGTGATGAACCCAAAAATTAGTAAAACCGTTCAAATTATTGGAAAAACCTTTCTATTTTTATGTAATAATGGTCCCAAAGAGGTCTTTACACTATCCCTATACAATAGTAAAAATCAATTTAAGGAGCTTGATAAATTTGTTCATTTTACAATATATTTTATTCTTGCCGTCTTGTTTTTTAAGGGTTTTCCCCCAAATTATAGGCATTTAACAATAATTTTTTTCTATGGTTTTGTGGATGAATTGCATCAAATACCAATTTCAAACAGAACATTTTCCCTTTTTGATCTTTTGTTTGATTTTTTAGGCATAATTTTTGTATACTATCTATTATATGAAAAGCATAAAGATTAGGATCCTTATTATTTTCTTAATTTTATTAGGTTCTCTAATATGTATTCAATGGTATTTCATCAATTATTTTATAAAAGATACATTGGAAAAGCAGCTTATAAATTATATTACAGATATTGGTAAGGCATCGGTAAAGACAATAAAGCCAAATATGCTGCAGATATTCCCCGGATTTACAGAAACAAAAACATTCCACAAATTAAAAAAAGATTTAAGAAAATACCAGACAGATTTTAATATTGATAATATTATTCTAATGACACCGGAAAAAAGAGTTGTCGTTGATCTTTCCGGAATGTTTAAAAATGGCGATGAATACCTTTTTATTGATATAAATAAAAGGCAACTGGTATCTTTGCAAGGGGGACATATAAAATCATCATCTCTCTATAAAAATATGAACAATATATATTGTGAAAACATTTATTTTCCGATCTTTGATAAAAATAAGGACTTTAAGGGTGTTATGATCCTTTTTGCATCAGCAAAATATTTTCACAGTTTAATGAATTTTCAGAAAAAATTATCATATTTATTTGTCGTTATCATAATCCTGTCCGGGCTACTGCTTTATCTATTGGCTCATTCTATCTCCAAACCCGTTGTACAATTATCCAAGCTTGTCGATAAGATCGGCGAGGGTGAGTTGAATGCAGCGGTTCCTTACAAAAGTAGAAAAGATGAGATAGGTCGTCTTGCAAAGAATATAAAGGATATGATGGATAAGATCAAGAGTAAAAATATTTTTATGCGTCGGGTATCTGCCGGCATTGCTCACGAGATCAGGAATCCATTAACTGCAATAAAAGGCAACCTGATGCTTATTAAAAGAGCAATAAATACCGATCCGCGCTTGCTGGAGATGGTAAATGATAATTTGAGAGAGGTAAATAGTTTAGAGAATCTTGTTAGTGACTTTATGAACTATGCAAAATCAATAAATATAGAATTGAAAAGTGTTAAAGCAAACGATGTTATCGAAAGGAGTTTACAGGAAATGCAGCCTCTGTTGAAACAAAAAGCAATAAAATTAACCGACGATATACCGAAATGCCGATTGCTTGCAGATTTTGATTATCTAAAAAGAGCATTCGTAAATATTATAAAAAATAGTATTGAAGCGGTTAAATATAGTGGCGAAATAAATATAATAGGAGAAATTAGGAAAGGGAAATTATATCTGATATTTTTAGACAATGGAAAGGGAATAGATGAAGAGAACTTTACAACTATATTTGAACCGTTCTATACATCAAAATCTGCCGGAACAGGGCTTGGACTTTCAATTGTAAAAGAGATAATAGAGAAACATTATGGAAAAATAGAATTAAGTTCGGAAATGAACAAATTTACAAAAATAACTTTAATTTTACCAATTGAGGAGAAATTATATGGAAAAGATACTGTTAGTAGATGATAACGAGCCCATAAGAAAAATGATCAGAAGGGTTTTTGAAAAAAGTAGATATGAGATCACAGAGGCTGATACCTTAAAACTTGCCCATGATATTCTTGATTCAAAGCAGTTCGATCTCATTATTACCGATCTTAAGCTCCCCGATGGTGAAGGAACCGAGCTTTTAAAGAGACGAAATTTAAATAAATGGCTTACCGAGATCATAATAATTACTGCGTATGGCGATGTTGCAACTGCTGTAAATGCGATGAAAAGCGGGGCTTTCGATTTTGTAATAAAACCTTTAAATATTGATGAATTTGAGGTCAAGGTAGCCAAAGCAATAGAGGAATCAAGTTTAAAAAAGAGCAATGAGAAGTTACAAGAAACGATTAATTGTATGGTGGATAGTGAAGGGAGCGAATACAATTTTGTGGAGATTATTGGCGATTCCGTCGGCATAAATGATGTAAAAGAATTGATCAAGAAGGTAAGCAAAACCGATGCTTCTATTCTTATTACCGGTGAATCGGGAGTTGGCAAGGAACTGGCGGCGCGTGCAATTCATTTTAATTCCAAAAGAAAAAATAAGCCTTTTATTAAAGTGAATTGTGCCGTATTTTCAGAAGGAATTTTGGAATCAGAACTTTTCGGGCATGAGAAGGGGGCGTTTACAGGAGCATTTAATAAGCGTTTAGGCAGATTCGAGGTTGCCGACGAAGGAACAATATTTTTAGATGAGATCGGAGACTTACCAATGAATACTCAGGTTAAACTATTACAGGTTTTACAAGAATTTACATTTGAAAGAGTAGGCGGTAACGAACCGATCAAGGTTGATGTGAGAGTTATTGCCGCTACAAATCAAGATCTCAAAAAGAAGATCAAAAACGGAACTTTTAGAGAAGATCTTTTTTATAGGGTCAATGTTGTTCCTGTATGTATTCCGCCTTTAAGAAAAAGAAGGGGTGATATTGAGATCCTTATCAAGCATTATATTGAAAAATTTTCCGAAGAATCAAAAAATAAAATAAGCGGCATCTCAAAAGAGACATTAAAATTATTCAAAAACTATTCATGGCCGGGTAATGTAAGAGAATTGGAACACATCATTGAAAGAATGGTGATCCTTACATCATCCGATGAATTGCAAGAGGATGATATCCCGGAAGAGATAATTATAGATAATGTTATAAAGAATGAAGAAATTCTTAAAATAAAAGGCAATTTAAAGGACTTTTTGGATAACTATGAAAAGAAAATAGTAATATACTATCTTGATAAATACAATTACGATAGAAAAGAAGTTGCAAAACAATTAGGTATCAAATTAAGTACCCTGTATAGTAAGATCGAAAAATATAATTTGAAATGAGAAAAATACCGCTGTTGATCTCCTTATTATTTCTCTTAATAAGTATAGATATACAAGCGGATAATATTTCTCTTATTATCGATCAAATAAAATCGCAGGAAAAAGAATTAAAAAAAATAAACTCAAAAGAAAAAAAATTACAATCATCAATAACAAAAATCGAAGACAAAAATGATATCATATCAAAAGGTAAAAAGGTTCGGTACCTAAATAAATTGAACAAGATCCAGAATAAAAAAGTTGAAATTATTAAGAATAAGAAAGAAAAAATTGCTCGATTAAAGATTATTTTAACAGATAAGATAGCGCTATATGAAAAGCGTATCATTGAAACTTCAAATGACAAAATAGAAGAGATCCTCTCTATGCAGGAAGAATTTCTAAGGTTGAAAAAGCTCTATAATTTTTATTTTATTGAAAAAATTGATATAATAATAAATAAAGATGAACCACAGGATGTCATAGAAAAAAAGATGGATGTAATAAGGGAAAAAATTACTTATTTTTCAAACGAGGTAAAAAAGACAGAGATGATGATAACTACTATGCAAGAGCAGACAGCATTTATTAAAAATTCAAATTATCATTTAACGGATGAAGAAAATTTCAATAATGACTATATTGAGTTTATTGAAAGAGTAATATCATATTTGAAAATAGATATTGAAAAGAAAAAAAATATTATAAATTTGTATAAAAATCAGCTAAAATATTTTAGGGGAGGTAAAGGGAATGAAAAAAATTAGCATAATATTACTCATTTTGTTTGTGAGCATATTCTCTTTTTCAACGGATACGGATATCAAAAAGATGATAGCGAATGATGAAAAGATTGATGATCAGGTTAGTGATTTTATTGAAAATGAATATACAAATTCATTTATTCTTTCCGATAGAACACTTGGAGTTATCGCTACCGTAAATGGAAATTCCTACTATGTTAGAAGAGTAGAAGATGCCAATAATTTTCAACTGAAACTTATCAATATAGAAACGGGGGAACTTATCTCTACTCTGCCTTACTTCAAAATGGATCAATTTACACTTGATCCGACAGGGGACTACTATATCGTAACACTTGGAAATGGCGAAGAGATCTATGTTCCCGTATGGATGGATGCGAGTAGTATATCGCAACTCCTTGAAAGCTATTCAGGTATTCCGATCTACTTGAATGATGAATTGATCGGTGTTACTCTCTTCTTAACGGAAAATATTCAATTAAGTCTTTACAGTCCGTTTTATGGCTTTTATAATGTGCAATTCAACAATCTAACGGAGAAAGTTTTTGAGGATATGAAGTTAGATCTCTATATTGATAAGACGGTAACGGATTTCTTTAAGGAAAATAAAAAAAAGAAAAAAGAAAAAGAAAAAGATAAAGAAAAGAAATAATGTTTAAAAGAATAGTTGCAATCATCTGTCTCCTCATTGCTTTGGAAATATCTTCCAATAGTTCATTCATTCTTATAAACGGATATGAAAAAGCATTGGATATCTATCAATCTGGCTGGAAAATGGAAACAAAGGACAGCATAAAAGGATATAATTTTGTAATATCTATGCTCAATATTAATCAGTTTACCAAAGGCAAGAAATTATTTATCTATCAAACCATATTAAATACAGCAAAAGATATTGATCTGAATGAGAATAATTTTTTTAAATTTGAATTACGGTTGAAAAATGAAAATAATTTTGATCCGCTTCTTACAAATAGCAAAATAACGGTAAGGGAGAATTTTTATCACCTTTTCAATATTAGAAATTATTTAAAATTTCAAATATTCCAACAATACGGAGATTTTTTAAATAGTAATGTCATTGATTATTATAGAATCGGCATCTTTTCAAAAATGATACGAAGACAATGTATAACAGATTCTTTTTATCTTGGATTTCAAACAATTTTTACATTTCTTCCCCATTGGAAAATTGAAGAAACGAAGAAACGCCATGATATCTTATCCTCACTTATGATGTCTTTTTCGAGATATATAGGTAAAACTATGAATTTCAATATTAAATATCAGGTCCTTTATAATTATTCATCGGCAAAGGTTTCACAGGTGGATATAAAATATTTTTATGTTGAAACTCCGGATCAGACCTCCGTCCGAGAACTTGCCGCAGATTTTTATAATTATTATCTGCACCTTTTTTCAGGAGAATTTTTAAAAAGTTTTTCAAAAAAAATATATACTAAATTTTCATTTTCCCTTGAAGATAAAGAATATACGGAAAGAAAAGCTTATGATAAATTAGGTAACCAAAAAAGTGAACTTGAAAAGGATTTTAATATCTCAATCTCATTATTTTTTATTGGGAAGAATATTCCATTCAACAGATTAAATCTTATTTTAGAACTCAAATATGAAAATAAATCATCAAACAATAAATATGAAGGTTACTTCTATTATAACATAGAGAAATATAGTGCGAATCTTAATTTAATCTATAATTTTTAGGTAAAAAATGAAGATAACCGGTTCTACATTGATCTTGGAATAATTTAATATGCATAAAGATTGTGTTAAAGCGAGTAAAAAAATATATCATATTTTATCTGATGAAAACTTAATGAGGTCGGAAATAAAAAAAATATTGATAATTAGACCCGGACGAATAGGTGATGTTCTCTTAACTACACCCGTCATAAGAAGTTTAAGAAAGAAATTTCCGGATGCACGGATAGATTTTTTAGTTACAAAAGCATCATTTCAAATACTTGAAAATAATAACTACATAGATAATGTTTTAATATTTGATAAAACAAAGACACTCTATTGGACTAAAAAAATACGACGCGAAAAATATGATTTAATTCTTGATTATTTTGGAAATTCAAGAAGTATTTCTATTATCCTGTTTAGTGGTGCAAAAATAAAGGTCGGGTATAAAGGTCATGGAAGGGAATTCGTTTATAATGTAAGTATAAAAAGAAGATCTGATAAAGAAAGTTATACGGTAAATGATCTTTACAAATATCTTAATGTTTTGAATGCCAAAACGGATGGTTATAAATTGGATTTTTTCATAGATGATAGATCAAAACAATATATTGAAAATTATATAGCGAATAATTTAAGTAATAAGGATTTTATTGTTATTTCTCCAACCTCAAGACGGCAGGCAAGGGTTTGGAAGGAAGAATATTTTGCAGAGGTTATTACACATATAAAGGATAATTATAAATTTGAGATTATATTGGTTTGGGGCGGTGAAAATGAATTGAAGGTTGTAAATAGGATAAATAAAATTGCAAGAGGAGGTGCACATATTGCACCGAAAACAGATTTAAAGCAGTTGGGTGCACTTATTGCGAGAAGTAAATTAATGATCACGAATAACAATGGTCCTATGCATATTGCGGTTTCACAAGGTATCCCGACAATTACAATTTGTGGTCCAACAAATCCTATTAACTGGAAAGCGCCTGAAAAAATACACAGAACGGTTTATGCCGATATTGACTGCATCGGTTGCGGCAAGAAAGAATGCTCTGTGCACAGATGTATGATAGAACTAAAACCGGAAAGAATTATAGAAGAATTTAAAAATTTATTAAAAATGAGGAGGTAGAGATGGGAATTGGTAAATTAATAAGTGACCTTGCCATGATAAATATAAAGTTATGGCATACTGAGGATAAGGCTCGCAGTGAGAAAGATCATATCATTGCGGAAGCTAAAAGGGAAATTGACAAATTGAATCAACAGCGGAATAATTTAATTGAAAATATTGATGCAACAGTGATCGAAAAATTACAAAAAGAAAAAGAGTAGAGAAGTCGCTATGGCGGAAACAATCGGATCCTTAGTAGATAAGATAAGTATTGTTCAATTAAAAATTTATCATTTCAAGGAAGAGATCAGAAGGGAAGATATCGATGATCGTCACGGATATCTATGTAAAAAAAACATTGATATTCTAAATGAACAGTTGGATGATTTAATTGAAGAATTGGATGTTTTAGTTAGTGATATAATAAAAGGTAAAAGGAAACTGAAAATATTCAGACAATTTAAAATGTACAATGACCCAAAATTTAAACGTGATATAGTGGATTAGGACATCACCGAAAAGGTTAAGAAGAGGTTAGAGGCATGCCCCGCACCGTAAAACTGGTGCGGGGTGAAAGGTTAGAGGTTAGTGAAAAACAATATTAATCTCCGTCCCCCATTAAAAGAGGGACATTACCTCAACTTTCTGATTTTTAAAGTTGAGGTGTGTCCCGGATTCTTCATTAGATAACGATATATCTCCTGAGAACAGTATTGCCAAAGGAAATAGAATGAGGTGTGTCCCGGACTCTTCCTTAGATAACGATAGACCACCCGAGAACAATATTGCCAAAGAAAATAGGTTCAAAAACTAGATTCTTCACCCCAAAGGGGTTCAGAATGACCCCGTATCAAGTACGGGGTAAACTCCGAGGGAAGGGGTTCTGAATGACAGAAAAATTCCAAACCCCAAATTTCAAATCTTAAATGTTCTTTCCTAAGTTTGAATTTTTGATGTGTATAATGTATAATCAATAATGGTAGGTTTAATTGCTGTCTCTATTAATACATTTAATTTTCCTTTTTGGGAAATCTACTTAAATCAAAAAAAACTTGAAAAAAATCGTGATTTTTTATTAAATATAGATATTAAAAAAGGTAAGAATAAATGTATTTTGAAATTTCAGTTACCATTAATCTTAATTGTGATTTTTGCATTACAGATCATTTTAATAGTAGGAGTTTATTGTGGGATTAAAAATATCAGTCATCGTTCCAATACCGCCTGAGTTAAAAGAGCCGACAAACATCTCTATCCTAAATAAAATAAAAAATAAAGGGATAGAGGTCATAATTGTAACAGGAAGAAATCCGTCAAAACAAAGAAATATTGCAGTAACAAAGGCAAGCGGGGATATACTTTACTTCATAGATGAGGATTCTATACCCAGGATGGAGAATCTTGATCTTATAAGGGATGAATTTGAAAAAAATAATGTGGACATATTAGGAGGACCGTCGGTGCTTCCCGAAAAGGGACCAACCATAGAGGAGGTTTATTACCACATACTTTCAATGCCTCTTATTGTGGGTGGAATATCATCACGATATACCGAAATAGGAAAGAGACGAAGATCGGGTGAAGGCGAACTTATACTTTGTAATATGGCAGTACGAAAACAGTTTTTTCAAGATCTTAACGGTTTTCCCGAAGACCTTTATCCAAATGAGGAAAATGCTTTTCTCGTAATGGCAAAAAGAAAAAAGGCAAATATTATTTATAATCCGGTATTCACAGTTGAAAAAGCAATGAAATTGAAGATAAATGAATTTATAAAATTAATATTTAAATATGGAAAGGGGAGAGGAAATCAAACGAGAAGATATCCTTCGACGGTAAATATTATAAAACTACTCACTGTTTTTTTTCTTCCGCTTATTATCTTTTCAATAATTTATGATCCGGCGGAATATATATTCGATGCCTATCTTATCTATGACATTATCCTTGCCTTTCTACTTTCCAATTGGACTTTTTATACATTTTTTCATTATCTTCTACTTATACCGCTCACCCATTCTACTTATGGAATCGGAATCGTTGTCGGGCTCTTTTCCGGATCAAAATCCCAAAAAGCAGGGAATATGGAAGTTACTATTCTAAAATGAATTTATCACATATTATTTCAATCTTTCGTTTTCTTTTTGGTGGAACAAAGCCAAGCTCAGGTCCATTGAAGGTGCATTGGGATATTGAGTATAAATGTAATTCAAGATGCAAAACCTGCCAGAGATGGAATGGTCCATATCCTAATGATCAATTAACAACAGTGGAGGGGCTTGATTTGATAGATGAACTTGCAGATCTCGGTGTAATGACGCTTTCGTTTTCCGGGAACGAACCCCTACTTCGAGATGATATTTACCAGCTTATCGCTTATGCACATATAAGGAAAATAAGAACATCCCTGAATACCAACGGACTTCTTCTAAATGAAAAAAATATTGATAAATTGATAAGATCACATCTTGATATGATCTATTTTTCTATAGACGGACATACACCTGAACTGCATGATCGGATAAGGGGAGTTCCAGGCGGCTTTCAGAAAATATTAGATGCAAAAGAACTATTCGGGAAGAAAAAAGGAGCACCCATCCTGATGGTTAATACTGTTGCAAATCACTTGAATATACCCTATCTTGATAAGATCGTTAAATTTATAAAAAATGAAAATTTTGACGGGATATTGATACAACCGGCACATAACATCAAAACATTTTTTGAGCAGATAGATGAGACAACGGTAACTCCCGATGATGTTCCAATACTCACTGAAAAATTAAAATTTATATTAAAAAGTTATGGCAATTTCATACCACTCCAAAAAAAATATTTTAAGGAGTTTGAAACATTTTATACAAATCCGGGTAAATTATACAGATATAGATGTAGCGCGGGATATATCACACTTGACATTAGACAGAATGGTGAGATCACCCCTTGTCCCCTCGGATTTGCCTCAGGTGGCTACTATAAAAAAGGTAATCTGAGGAAACTTTGGTATTCTAATAAAATGAATAGTATCCGTATGAAAATAAAAAATAACGACCACCCTATTTGCTGGTTCGCCTGTATAGTTCCAATAAATCTGATCTTCAGCAGCATCAGAAGATTTGAGATATTCGAGTTTTTTAATTACGGATTTATGCGTCATATTTTCAGGAAGTTAAAATGATATTAGACAGTGGATATATAATTGAAAAGCGTCCCGTTAACGATATTGACGCTTTTATTAAAATTGCCTCTCGAAAGGGTGTATTTTCATATTTTATTCCAAGGGGCAATCATTTTTCATCGCGCCTTCTTGGTCTATTTCAGCCATTTTATAGAGTTAAATTCTTATATGATGTAAAAGGCTCCGGTGGGCTGCGGGTTATTTATGATTATAAAAGTTACGAAAAACTGTCGGATACTGTCATTTTTGACGAGAAAAAGAGAGAATTCTTATTTTATCTTATTAAAATTTATAACCGTTTAACAAATATTACCACTGGAAAAATAATAATGGATCTTTTTGATAAAAGTATAAAAATGCTTTATAATGACAATATAAATGTAAAAGGGCTTTCCTTTAGTTTTTTAGTTACTTTTCTTTTTTACGAAGGATTTTATCCTTCTATTTTGACTTGCAGTAATTGTAACCGAGAAATTCATTCTTATGATTTCAGCATTGAATCGGGAGGTTTTATCTGTGATAAATGTAAAAAGACGAAAAAATATACAAAAACGAACGAATTTTTTTATAGAGCACTTTTATATGGAAAAACAAATCCGAAAAAAATTATGCAAAAATTTAATTGGAATGAGAAAATTTTAGAATTTTATGATATAATAAGAAAGTATTTTAATTACCATTTTTTTGGAGCAGAGTAATGTTAGATGATCTAAGGATCGGTTTCGGTTATGATATTCATAAATTCATAAAGGGAAACGGATTTAATTTGGGCGGTGTTTTTATTATTGCTGATTTTGGTGTTGAAGCTAATTCTGATGGGGATGTTGTAATCCATTCCTTGATGGATGCTATACTCGGAGCACTTGCAAAAGGGGATATTGGTCTGCATTTTCCACAAAACGAACCCAGGTGGAAGAATAGTAGTAGCAAAGATCTCCTCAGTATTGTGTTGAGTAAATATTCAAATTTTATTGAAAAGATCATAAATGTTGACATTACTATCAAATTAGAAAAGCCAAAGATAGCAAAATATAGAGAAGAAATAAGAACAACCATTGCCGAATTTTTAAATATTAATGATGATAGGGTTAATATAAAGATAAAATCCGGCGAAGGAATAGGAAATATCGGTAGATGTGAGGCAATAGAAGCGTACACTGCCGTTTTAATAGGAATTAAAAATGGACGGTAAGATCTGGAATAAGATTATATGGATATTAAAAAGAGAGGAATTTCTTGGAAATGACAAGATTAATTTTTCAAAGGTTAGGGAGAACTTAAAAAGGTGCAGCAGGATAGATATTACCAATTCAAAAAAGAAAGATAGAGAGGATTTCAAAACTATGGAAGATATTAGAAAAGCAATAATCAATTGTAAGAAATGTCCGTTATACCTGTCAAGAACAAATCCGGTTGTGGGGGAAGGTCCATTGACTCCTAATATACTTTTTATAGGTGAAGCACCCGGAGCGGATGAAGATATATCAGGTAGACCATTTGTCGGACGGTCGGGAAGAAAATTAAGGGAAATACTAAATTCGATTGGTATTACAGATGATATGTTCTATATTACAAATATATTGAAATGCAGACCTCCGAACAATAGGGATCCCAATTCAAAAGAGATAGATGCCTGTGTTCCATATCTTGATTTCCAAATTAAAAAATTGAATCCCGATGTAATATGTACACTTGGTACATTTGCATCTCAATTCATACTAAAAACAAATGAGAGGATCGGAATTTTAAGAGGCAAGGTTCACCATAAAAATAATAGAACGATTATTGCTACCTATCACCCAAGTTTTATTTTAAGAAATCAATCAATGGGATCGGTATTAAAAAATGATCTTCTTCTCTGTTTAAATGAGGTAAAAAAGTTATGAAACGTTACTGTGATCTTCATGTCCATTCCAAATATTCTACTGATGGACAACATACAATTATTGAATTAGCAAGATTAGCTAAAAAGAGGAAACTTGCTGCAATGATCGTAACCGATCATAATGAAATTGCCGGCACATTTGAATTTGGCAAGATTGCAAGTGAATTTGATATAGAAACAATAACCGGTGTAGAGCTTTCCACCAGAGGAAATGATCAGCGAAATATTCATATATTGCTCTATAAAATAAAAAGAGATAAGCAACTTTTGAATGTAATTGATTCTATAAAAAATCAATATGAGGTATTAACGAAATTAAGGATAGAAAAACTGAATGAACTCGGATTTCATATTGAATGGAAGAATGTTTTAAATGAAAATACAAAAGTACCGAGTTTAGGTCCGACACTTGGTGCTGCCGTTTTGCATAATAATAAAAACAAAAAAGATCCAAGATTAATGGCTTATAGAAATGGTGATGGTGATAAAGACGGATATAATTTTTATTGTGATTATTTAAGAACTGAGGACACACCCGCCTATATAGAATTTAAGGAATATTCTTCGGTAGATGCGCTGAGGTTGGCGGAAGAAATAAAAAACACATCGGTTTTTGCTCATCCCGGTTATTCTCTGCGTCGTTATGATAGGAGAAAACAGGAAGAATTTATAAAAAATTTTGTAGAAAACGGATTAAAAGGAATAGAGGTATTTTCTTCTCATCACAGTAAGGATGATGTAATTTTTTTCACGGCAATTTCAAAAAAATGGGATCTTTTGGTTACGGGTGGTTCGGATTTTCATGGTGAAAAAAACAAACCGGGAATAAAATTAGGTTGTGAAAATATCCCGTATAAATATTTTTCTTTGTTAAAGAGAAAAACTTTTTGACTTTTTTTTATTTTTTTGGTATAATGATATACTATGAAAATTAGAAAAGGAATTTTCTTGGCATTATTTTTCATATTTACAACATTGTCTTTTGCAGATGAGATATCAGATGCAATAGAATTTTTTGATAGATCAACCGAGAATTTCAACGAAGCAACCGAACTTTTCAATAAAGCAAATAAATTATCGGCAAAAGGTGAGGACAATCTTACAATAGATGAGTTGAATGAATTAGCAGATCTATATACAGAGGCAACAGAAAAATTTGTAGCAGCAGGTAATTTTCAAAGAAAGGCAAATAAAATATTAGCAGATGCAGGCATATCACTTGATGAAGAAGAAGCTCCAATACCAAAACCGAAACCGAAACCAAAACCAAAACCAGTATTATCCGAACAAGAAAAAGCAAAGAAAAAAGCAAAATCCAAAGCTGTTGCAATGAGAGCAAGGGCAAAGGCACAACTTGTAATGAAAAGAATTGAGGCGGAAAAAGAAAGAAAAGCGGCGATAAAAAAAATGGGGAAAGAAAATCATTTAAAATTTGTAGAGGATGGAAGGGGACCGATGTTCAGAATTACATTAGGGATTGAAAATAGATCATCCAAACTTACAGATGAGTTTTTGAATGAATTAAACGAAGTAATAAATGTAATGAAACTTTACCCGATCTATTATGTAAAAATAGAATCTTATGGATTTGATTTCAGTAATACAAATAGAAATATGAAACTTTCAAAGACAAGAGCAAAAAAAGTTGCGCATTATTTAATTGATAAGGATATCACCAAATATGAAATAGTACTTTCTCCACAGGGTAATGGTGAATCAATAACAACAGATGGCTACAAAAAAAATAATTCAAGGATTGAACTCGTTTTTTTCAGAGAAGAAGGATATTTTAGAAAATAAAATGAGCGAACGAGCGAAGCGAGTGAGCGAATATGATATGAATTCAAATATTATGAACAATGCTGAGATACCAACAAATGTAATGGAAGCAATTAGCGGTGAAGCTACTGATTTTGTTGTAAAAGCAAAAAGAAAAACAGCAACAGGCAGTTCTATTTTAGGTATTGTCTTTGCTTTGTTTTGGCTGGGCATTTCCGGCTTCATAATGGCAATGATGCTTGGACCGCTTTTAAAAGGAAAAAGTGTTCCGATTACGATAAATGGGGTTCGCAAAGTCGGCTTACTTCAAAATATTGGTCCGCTTACCTTTCCATTAATATTTATAAGCATTTTTGTTTTAATTGGTTTAATAATATTAATATTTTCGATCGTATCCATATTTAAAAAAGGGGGATGGTTCGCAGGAACAAAAAACCGACTCATTATAGTTGGGAATAAAGGTAGTCAGTCAATAGATTGGGAGCAATTTTCCGGAAATATAAAAGTATCCGGAACGAATGAAAATGGTAGTTTGATATTGGAAATGAGAACAGGACGAATGGTGCATTCACGGAATAGAGGTTCACATTATGTTCCAAATAAAATAGCAATGATCGGAATACAAAATGTTTATGAAATAGAAAAAATTTGCAGAAAATACATCAAAGCAAATGACCCGAGCCCTGCAAGAAACATATAAAAAAAGTTCAAAGGTTCAAAGTTTAAATACAATTCAGAACCGTCATTCAAAGCAACTCCTCCCATCCGTCATTCTGAGCAAAGCGAAGAATCTCATGTAGATACTTTCCGCCAAATTGGAATTTGAATAATCGGTTAACCCCGTTAGAAGTTTTTTGCTTCACAAATAAAATATCTTATTTTGTAAAAAACTAAGGTTGCAATTTTTTTAAGTTTTAGATATAATAAACCGTGGGTAAATATGCACGGATTGCTCCTTACTATGACAGATTTAAAAATGAAAGTTTTTATAAAATCGTTTTAAATTATCTTGTTAATAAAATCATTCCGCTTGAGAACACAAAATTGCTTGATATTGGAACAGGTACCGGATTCTTTCCACTTTATTATGCAAGGAAAGGAATTGAATGTATTGGAATAGATCACAGCAGGCAGATGATAAATATAGCAAGAAATTCTGCCGAAAAACAAGGGTTAAATAATATTAAATTCATTGAGAAGGATTTTCTAAAATATAACACTAATGAAAAATTTGATTATGTGATAATGTTTTTTGATGTTATAAATCATATTACAGAACCGAAAAATATTACATTACTTTTTAATAAAGTCTATTCCTCAATGAACAAAGGTGGCTATTTCTTTTTTGATATACTTACAATGTGGGGAATGAGTAAGGCATGGGGAAATGACAAATTTTATGAGTATTATGATAATTTCAAGATATTGTGGAGATCTAACTGGAATAACAAGAAAAGATTATTAACCGTTAATATGAAGATCATATCGGATAAGGAAGAGATAAAAGAAACCGTTGTTGAAAGAGGCTATGAAAAACAATATTTAGAAGAAAAACTGATTGAAATCGGTTTTAAGATCAAGGGAAGTTACCCATTCTTTTTTCATAAAAACCACCCTGGCAGATACATTATTTGGGTTGAGAAAGCTGGTGACGAATGAAGTAAAGACAATAAGGTAATAAGTTGATAAGAAAATAAGTAAAACAATATTAAACTCCGTCCCCCAACAAAAGAGGGACATACCTCAACAACAAGAGTTTAGAGGTTCGAGGTTAGAGGTTAGTAAAAAAATATTAAATTCAGAAAACAAAAAAAACAACAAAATCGGCGGCAGGTGGGGCACCCCTTTTCGCAAAGCGAAAAAGAGTGTCCCCTGTTATCAAGGAGATCCAGTTGTAAACTCGTTCCCCACGTTTGTCATTCTGAGCGAAGCAAAGAATCTATCTGTTCTTTTCATCTTTCATTCTCTTACCTTGAACCTTTTAACTTTTGAACCTTTTAACCTTTTTTTTGATGTGTCCCGGATTCGTTTAGAGATTATTACGGATTTTTTCAAAATCCTCATAATGACCCCGCAACTCAATTTACG
>JAUXGM010000011.1 GCA_030622125.1 bacterium
TGTCAATTGTTTTCGGTAATGTCCCTCTTTTTATGGGGTACGGAGTTTTATATTTTTTTTCTTTACTCATTAACCCATCAACTCATTCACTCATACACTCATTTCCCTTATTTCCTTATTCATAGATTCTTCAATCGTGCAGTTTCCCCCGTATCCCGATTTTCATCGGGACAGGCTTTGATTCGGGGCTCAATCAGAATGACAGGCAACTGCGTTGCAAGCTTCTCTTACCGCCCAGGTTTCTCTAACATTGTGAACCCTGATTATATCGATATGCCTAAGTATTAAATAAGCACTTATGCCCATTGTCCCAAATTCTCTCAAATCCTCATAGTCATTATTCAAGATGTTTCTCAGATACCTTTTGTTGGAATGCCCAACCAATATCTTTGTCCCGAATCTTTTAAAACCATCGATCTCTCTTAATATTCTTATATTATCGGAATACCGTTTGCCGAAGCCGATCCCCGGGTCAATGATAATTCTATCAAGATCGATCCCGCTTTTTACCATCTTTTCGATTTTCCCATCAAAAAAGGAGCTTATCTCATCAATAACATCATCGTAATGTGGATCGTCCTGCATTGTTTTCGGCTCTCCAAGCATATGCATAATAATTATCTTATGGTCTGTTTCCGGTAAATAATCATAAAACCGTTCATCAGAAAGTGCAGATATATCATTTAGATAGGAGACCCTGTTGGAATATTTTTGAAAGGTTTCGAATTTATATGTATCAAGTGAGATCGGTATCCTGATCTTAAAATTTTCAAAAAAATCAGATAATCTATTTCTCTCATCGTCTATTGAAACAGGATCCGATCCGGGACGTGATGATTCCGCTCCGACATCTATTATATCGCTGTATTTTTCAAATTTCTGAATATCTTTTTCTATTTTTTCTTTGGAATTATAGACCCCGCCGTCATAAAAAGAATCCGGAGTAATATTTAATATTCCCATTATCTTTGTGTGAATTCGGTAAGATCTTTCATAATTTTTTACTGCATCAGATATCTCCTCTCCCAATTTTTTTAGCCCGAACGGTTGTTGTTCCAACTTTATCCTTAATTTTTTGTAGTTGTGTGAAGCACCGAGAAGGATCAGGGATTCATTTTCCTTCCTTTTTGAGATAGCGGTTCCGGATATTGCCGCATCGCTGCCGATAGATAACATCTCCTGCTTTAATATTAAAGCAACGGGTGTCGGAATATCCTCTACCAATATCGGAATTATATTGCTTTTTTCTGCAAGAAAATCAACAACGATCTTATCTACCTTTACTTTATCTTTAAGATAGTTTTTTAAATAATTGACATCCGTTCTTAATATCTGAAATTTCATATAGAAAGATATTTCAATGTTTTCAGATCCTCCATTGGTACCGGTTTCACCATATTTACCACCCTTTCCAAGGGTAAGACCGAATAAGTGATACCTGAAAAACCAATAAGGATATTTTTGTTTCCTATGAGGTGTTGTTCAACAGCCATACGTCCCAGCCGAGTTGCAAGTATCCGATCATAAGCAGTCGGAGAACCGCCCCTTTGAATATGTCCGAGTATTGTTATTCTCACATCATAAGGTATTTTCCCTTCTAATTTTTTTTCAAGATCAACTGCTCTTATCGCCCCTTCGGCAAGAAGGATAATGCAGTTCTTTTTGCCATCTTTTTTTCTTTTTTTGATCTGTTCAATGATCTTATCTATATCCACACTGCATTCGGGAATAATTGCAAGTTCCGCACCCGTGGCAATGGCACCTTCAAGAGCAAGATAACCTGAATTTCTACCCATTACCTCTATCAAAAATGCCCTTTCATGTGAGGTTGCCGTATCCTTGATCCTGTCTACTGCAAAGAGAATCGTATTTAAAGCGGTATCAACCCCTATGGAGATCTCCGTTCCCGGAATATCGTTATCAATAGAGCCCGGAAGCACTATGCTTGATGTTCCATACTTTGAAAGTGCATACGCACCTTTAAGGGAACCGTTCCCGCCAATTATAAATATTGTTTCAAAACCATATTTTTTGATCCTTTCCGCCAATTCCTTTTGAATTTTCTCCTTTTTTAATTCCGGAAATCGTGATGTTTCAAGAATCGTCCCGCCTAATTTTATTGTATCGGAAACATCTCGGGTTGAAAGTTCTTTAAAATCACCTTCATAAAGACCCTTATATCCCCTTTGAACACCATATATTCCAAGCCCATTTGAGATCGAAACTCTGACAATTGATCTTATGGCGGCATTCATTCCGGGAGAATCACCGCCGCTTGTTAAAACGGCTACCTTTCCTTTATTCACTATAAACCCCTATATTTCTATATTTATTCATCCTTTTTTTAACTAAATTTTCTATCCTTTTTTTCTTGATATCAGAGAGTTCATCTATCAGAAAATTTTTAAGAATATCATACATTTCTTCCGGATTATTGTGTGCTCCGCCTTGCGGTTCGGGTATTATTTTATCAATAATCTTATATTTCTTTAAATCTTTGGATGTTAATTTTAATGCCTTTGATGAGATCTCCGCTTTTTTTGCATCCCTGAATAAAATAGATGCACAGCCCTCCGGTGAAATAACCGAATAAGTTGCATACTGCAGCATAAATATCTTATCGGTAACACCGATACCAAGTGCACCACCCGAACCACCTTCTCCGATTACAACTGATATCAGAGGAGTTTTCAATCGGGACATTTCCATCAGGTTCTTTGCTATTGCTACCGCCTGTCCTCTTTCCTCTGCACCAATCCCCGGATAAGCACCGGGAGTATCAATAAAAGTTATGACAGGTAATGAAAATTTTTCTGCAAGCCTCATTAACCGTAATGCCTTTCTATATCCCTCAGGGTGAGCCATTCCGAAATTTCTATACAATTTTTCATCCGTACCTCTGCCCTTTTCTTGTCCGATGATCATTACTTTTTGAGTTCCTATTGTCAAAAAACCACCGACAATAGCGGTATCATCACTAAACAATCTATCGCCGTGAAGTTCAATGAAATCTACACCGATATTCTTTATATAATCCATCATATAAGGTCTTTTCGGATGGCGTGCGATCTGAATAATATCCCATGGACTTAATTTTGCATAAGTCGTTTCGATTAAAAGTTGTAATTTTTTCTCTAATCGGCTGATTTTCGCCTCTCCGGCTGCCGTTTTTGACTTTTTATCTTCCCTCAATTTATTTATGTTCTCTTTTAATTCATTGATCGGTTTTTCAAATGAAAGATCATTAAATGCCATAATACCTCCTATAACCACCTTGTGTAATGCACAAAGAAATAACGATAACAATCGCCATTATTATCAAATAAGAATTGGAGACCCAATCCCCAATTTCTGTTCATATTTATCTTGATGGCAGGGCCACCTTGAAAAAAATTAGTTGATTTAAATGGTGCTTCATCCAAAAAAAAGCCCAAAGAATCATCAAAAATGAAATAAATTGTGAATGCCTTTGTTAAATAAAAATTGCCTGCTAAATAAAATCCGATATAATTTTCATCTATAAAAGGACTGTGAAAACCAAGCGTAAAACTACCGTATTCTTTTTTATTTCCTTTAAATAATTTAGTCAGTGAAAGAAAAAGTCCTCTCCTTGAGTTAATACTATAAAGTGGAAGTATATCTTTTCCGTCCCATCCCAACTTCATATATAACGGAACATCCATCTTGGGAGAAAGTAATTGAACAGCAATATAGGGCTTTGGTATATCAACGCCGATAGCATTACTTCCAATAACATTTGTAAATAAGAGAGACACTCCGAACTCTAATAATTTGAATGCTCCGGCATCTATTTCAAGGCGAATATTACCATTGTCTTCAAACTGAAGTTGTGAAAAAAATTCAGAATTGTCGAGAACCATCCCCGTTGGCAGATTGACTATCTTAAACTCAGAATTTGAGTAAAGATGCATACTAATAAATAGTAAGCCCAAAATCAGAAAAATTTTCTTTAAATTCCTCATAAATATCCTTTGTAATTTTTAAACTAAATTTATCGCTAAGTGCTATGAATACCCTATCATATAAGGGAACTTCATCAATAACTATATCAACATTTTTATTACCTTTGTGTCTTTCCATGAAATTTTTAACAGAAATAATGTTATTGGTAAATTTATGGAGTTGATCATGCTCAATATGTATCTTAACGCCGTGATTAAATATCTCCCATGTCTTATCTATCTCTAAAAACCTATCACAATTTAATTCACTTGCAACAAACCCTTTCCCGACGAAGAATAACATCGGCTGATATATCTTTTTTTCAAGATATTTTGAGAGATCTTCATTAAATTTGTTTGAGTATTCAGTATATTTTTGTCGGTATATGTTTACAATTATTGAACCGGAGAGATCTTCAACAATAAGCTTTAAAAAGGTTTCTTTGTTCTTTGTAAATCTTTTTTGGATATTGGTCAAAACACCAATAATACACACCTTTTCCTCATCACCGATTTGCCTTGCTTTTTCAATGTTTTTTATATTGAATAGGGAATAATAATATTCATAAGAAGAGATAGGATGAGAAGAAAAATAATAACCGAGATATTCTTTTTCATATCTTAATTTTTCATTTTTTTCAAAATCATCAACTTTTTTTAATTTTTTCAAAGAGGCATATAGGTCTATATCTATATTACTATTGGTAAAAAGGTTTCCCTGCATACTTTCTTCATCTTCCTTGCTCTTTTTCCCATACTCCAATATTCTATCAATAGCATCATAAAGAGACGCTCTATTAGAATTCAGTTCATCAAAAGCACCAACCTTTATAAGCACTTCTATCGTACTTCTGTTCATATTTGTGCCTGGAATTCTTTTGATAAAGTTGAATATTTCTTTAAATAAACCGTTTTCTTCTCTTTCCCGAACAATATCTTCAATCAGTTTGGAGTTTGCACCTTTTATATGGTTTAATCCGTACCGGATATCTGTCTCCTCTGGATAAAAATCAAAAAAACTTTTATTTATCTCTGGCGGAAGTATCTTTATATTGTATTTAAAGGCATTTTCGTAATAGAACTTTTTTTTGTCAAAATCTTTTTCTTTGTTTATTAAAGCGGTAAAAAATTCTACGGGATAATTTGCTTTTAGATATGCAGTCCAATATGAAAGATATGCATAACCCGTAGAATGTGATTTATTGAATGCATACTCTGCAAATTTTTCTATCTGTATCCAAAGATTAATAACATCTGATTTTTTTGCACCCCTTTTTACAGCACCCGAGATAAATTTTTCCTTCATCTTTGAAAGCACATCTCCCTTTTTCTTAGATATTGCTTTTCTTAGGATATCCGCCTCTGCCGGGCTAAAACCACACAATTTTTCAGCAATGAGCATTATGTGTTCCTGATAAATCATTGTTCCATAACTATCATCAAGTATATCTCCAATATCAAATGGAATAGTTTTTTTTACCTCTTCCTCTTTTCCTTCCTCCCATTTTTTCTTGTTTTCAATATATTGAGTAACAAGTCCCGCCTTGATTGGTCCCGGTCTAAAAAGTGAAATGGCAGGGATCAGCTCCTCCATTTTTTTGGGTTTCAATCTCTTTATCATCTCTACCATTCCGGCAGAGGACTCCAATTGGAAGACACCTTGTAGATCCCCATTTGAGATCATTTCATAAGTTTTTTTGTCATCTAATGAAAGTTTCTCTACGGAAAATTTCGGCTTTTTAAATCTTATTAATTGTTCCGCTTCATTAATAACAGTAAGTGTTTTTAATCCCAATATATCCCATTTAACAAGTTTAGACCTTTCAATATCCGCCATCTGAAATTGTGCAACCAAAGTATTTTCACTTGTAGTGAGTAACGGTATATATTCTATCAAAGGATCTTTTGAAATAACAACACCGGCAGCGTGAATACTTGTGTTTTTTACTAAATTACTTAAATTCTCTGCGGCTTTCTGCCATATCTTGTAAATATTCCTCGATTCTAACAATTTTCTAATATCCGGCTCTATACTTATTGCTTCTTCAAGTGTAAATGCTCCCGTGTTATCGACTGATTTGGCAAGTTCATTTACGACCTTTAAAGGAATTCCGAGCACTCTGCCGACATCTCTTATAACGCCTTTTATTTTCATAACTTGAAAGGTTACGATCTGGCATACATGCTCCATATTTATATCATCACCGTCCTTATTGTAAGAGGATTTTATGTATTCAATTAATTTTTCTCTATTTGTCTGACAGATATCAAGATCAACATCCGGAATATTTGTTCTTTCGGGGTTTAAAAATCGTTCAAATAAAAGTCCGTATCTTAGCGGGTCAATAGCAGTCAGATCGGTTAGATAGGCAACAAGCGATCCGACAACCGAACCTCTTCCCGGACCGATCGGTATATTATTCTTCTTTGCATATTCAATAAAATCCCGCACTATTAAGAAATACTGGGCAAATTTTTTCTCTGAAATGATCTTAAATTCATATTCAAATCTTTTTTTTACCTCTTTCAATTCATTGGCGGTTGCATTTTTGTACTTTTTTACAATATTTTTTTCACAGATCTTTCTTAAAAGATCACTGTATGCTTCCGCCGGTTGAAAATTTTTGTACTCCTTTGGAAGTTTATATGCCGGCATTGCCCAATCACGATCCTCTTCAAGCACTAAATTGCATTTTTCAGCAACCTCTTCCGTTCTATCAACTGCATCTAATGCATCCGGAAAGAGTTCCCTCATTTCCTGTTCCGTTTTAACATAAAATTCCGGATACCTTCCAAGTGCCTTATCAAAGTTACTTATGACATTCAGGATACTTTCTTCCGATGGGTTAGCACCAAGATTAAGTATCTCTTCACTAAAATCCCTCTTTATTTGAAGAGATAGAAGAATATTGTGAAATTTACCGTCTTCCTTTGTTAAATAATGACAATCATTGGTCGCAACCATTGGAATATTCAATCGTTTAGAAAGTTCTTTCATTTCCTTTATAACAATTTCTTCTTTATCTATCTTATGTCTCATTATTTCTAAATAAAAATCATCTTTGAAGATAGGTAAAAATTTTTCATTGATATATTCCTCTGCAAGATCAAGACGATCTTTTAAAATAAATTGCGGGATTGATCCTCCCAAACAAGCGGTCATTGCAATGAGTCCATTTCCATATTTTTGTAAATCGGTAAATGTGATCCTCGGTTTTCTATAAAAATGTTTCTTATTGTCATTTCTTATATAAGAAAGTGATGAGAGTTTTATAAGATTTTTATAGCCGTTCAGATTCTTTGCAAGGAGAGTTAGATGAAAATTATTTATCTCCGTTAATCTGTTATCCTCGGGATTTAAATAGACCTCAGAACCTATTATCGGCTTTATTCCCTTTTCTTTCATCTTATAATAGAATTCCAAAACCCCGTGCATATTTCCATGATCGGTAATGGCACAGGCTTTGAAATTATTTTTGATAAGGTAATTCGCCAAATCATTTATTCTTATTGCCCCATCCAAAAGGGAGTATTCGGTATGAAGATGAAGATGTGTAAAACCCATTTTACCTTATCCTAATATTTACAGGAATTGTAATCGTGCTTTGTTCCCTTTTATTTGTTGTAACAATAAGGTTTCCCCGTGAATTTCTATTTATAGGATGATCGGAATAAAGGGAAACAATGTATGAATGTTCTTTTACTAATGATATGATCTTTGTTTTTAATAAATTTGGGTTATTGATATTCAATTGTGCCGATTTTATCATAAATTTTTGATTCGAAGAAAATGAGATGGAGTAATTATAGTAATTGCCCTTTTTTGCTGCAAGACTTGCAGTCCTTGGATAAAAATCTATCGGTCCCAAGACAATTCCTCTTGTCGTTAAACGAAGCACCGGCGCCTCATTAGAATCGGTATTTATTTTAATAATTCCTGAAAATGATTTGTAATTTCCAGATATTGGTTTTGCCGTAAAGGTAAGTGCATAAGAGGTTCTACCCTCTCCCTCCTCTTTTTTTGAGGTGTAGCCGATAAAAGGCAGAGCTGGCGGTATATTTACATTTTTAATATTAAATTTTTTTACAGTTCCACTTTGTATTTTAATTGTCATACTTTTTGAATTACCCACTCTGACCTCTCCAAAGTTCAGATTGGAATTGTTTACTACGATCGGAATAATTACATAAGCTTTTAGGGCTAAAATAACTCGTCTTTTCAACGGGTCGTTTGATGTTATTGTTACGGTTTTTGTTACTGCTCTTTTATAATTTCTCGGATTGAATGTTGCCGTTATGATACCAATTTCGCCCGATTCATATTCTTTCTTGCTCAACTTAATTGTTGTGCAGCCGCATGAGGATCGTATATTTTCAATTATCAGTGGTTGTTTACCCGTATTCTTAAATTTAAAATCATGAGTAACCTTATTTAACGGTTTGATATTCCCAAAGTTGTATTCTTTTTCGGTAAAGGTCAGGATCGGTGTCTTACTCTTCATTCGCAATGGTTTTACATTCGTTGAACTCTTTTCGTTTTTTGTATCATTCTTTTCACATCCGAGAAAGGCAAATATTAGCACAAGAATAATCAAAAACCGCTTCATAAAAACACCTGCTTTGTAAGAATATAAGTATCTCTTGCAATGGCAAGCTCTTCATTTGTCGGTATTACAAAGGTTCTTACTTTTGCTTCACTGGAAGAGATATCTACCTCTTTTCCATATTTAATTACCCTTTTATTTAAATTTTCGTCAATTCCAAAACCAAGTTCTCTCATTCGCTTGCCAACGAGTGATCTTAACGGCGGTGTATTTTCTCCAACACCTGCGGTATATGCCAATATATCCGTACCACCCATTATTGCCATATAACTTCCGATATATTTTGTTAATCGATAAGCATACATTGTCATGATCAGGGTTTCAAGTCGTTTTCCTTTATAATACCCTTCCTCTATTGGTCTCATATCATTGCTTTTCTCATATAAACCGAGTATTCCCGAATGTTTATTGAGAAGTTTGTCTATATTCCCTGCTGTAAAGCCTTCGTTCCTTTCTAAAAAAACAATGATGGCAGGATCAATATCTCCCGATCTCGTTCCCATGATAAGTCCTTCCAGTGGGGTAAATCCCATTGATGTATCAATAGATTTCCCATTTTTTACTGCTGTTATACTTGCACCATTTCCGAGATGTGCCGTAATGATCCTCAGATCTTTTAGCGGCTTGCCGAACATTTTTGCTGCCTTTTCAGCAACATACTTGTGAGATGTCCCATGAAAACCGTATCTTCTTATTCTATATTTGTGATAGTATTCCATTGGAAGAGCATAGAGATAGGCATGTTCGGGTAATGTTTGATGAAAAGCAGTATCAAATACGGCAACCTGTGTAATATCGGGCATTATGCCCTTACATGCGAGTATCCCTTTTAAATTTGCCGGATTGTGTAGCGGAGCAAGTGGAATATTTTCCTCAATCGCTTTTATTACCTTCTCCGTTACTACTGTTGAATCGGCAAATGACTCCCCGCCATGAACAACCCTATGTCCGATCGCACTGATCTCTTCTATGGATTCAATTACTTTAAATTCAGCCATTTTAATGGTATTTAGAACCTCTTTTATTCCTTCCGTATGATCACTTATCTTTTTATCGACTTTGATTTTTTTATGACTGTTCTTCGCTTCAACAATTGATCTTTCTTCACCTATCTTTTCTATAATGCCCTTTATTAAAAGTTCTTCTTCCGGCATCTTCAGAACCTGATATTTTATCGAAGAGCTGCCGCAATTTAAAACAAGTATCTTCATACACTACTCCTTTATAAGAACCTTATGTTCATGGTCAATGTTCATATCATAAAAGACATTCGGACAATGTTCTTTTAATATTTCAAGCATCTTGATCGCTGCTTCTCTTATCTCCCATTGTGCCCTTTTTGCACATCTCAATTCAAATATCCTTCTATACTCTCTCATATTTGCCGTAATTACTATCTCTGATTCTATTGCATTCGGGAGAATATATCTTGCATCTTCCTTCTTTATTTTCATTGATCTTAGTTTTATATAGGTCGCTTTCAAATAATGCATTGTATCCAAAAAAAGTTTTTTCGCTTCCGGATCCTTGTTAATAGAGGATGGAACTACATAATTAAAGTTCTTTTCGTCCACATATCTTTGTGATTGCTGGGTAAAAGAAGCAAGACGATGACGAACAAGTTGGTGTGTTGATGCTCTTGATATTCTCGTTATTCTAAACGAAGCGCTTGCATGTTCTAAAACCGAATGGTGTCCGTTTTTTATAAGCATTCTAATAAATGACGGTGTTACATCTTCATTCATCTTATTGAAAGAGAGATATGATGTTCTTGCCGCTTCTTCTATAATTTTTTCTGCCTTAGGTGTAATGGATATTAACTGAACTTCCATTTTTCACTACCCTCCCCTTTATTTCACTAACTATTTCATCAACATCTTCTTTCGGTGTTGATGTTCCCGATATTATAGCAATGTTTAAGTACTTTTTTATTTTATTGAAAATTGTTTTTCCCCATTTTTCCATAAGGAGACCTTTTTTCTTATTTTCAATAACAATATCATATAATCTTTTTGTATTTGAAGAATTTTTTCCGCCTACAATAATAAAAAGATCAAACTCAGAGATATGTTCCAGTACCCAATCCTGTCTTTCATAAGTTGCTTTGCAGATAGTAAATAAACCTAAAAATTGTTCCCAATAACAAGAGGTTGCTATCTCTTTAAAAAGTGTGTAATATTTTTTTCTATTTTGGGTTGATTGAGATAAAAAAACTGCTTTTTTAAAATTACCGATCTTCTCAATATCATCTTTTTCCCGGATAACAATAGGGGATTTTAGTTGTGAAACAAGAGAGCTTACCTCTGTATGGTCCGGATTTCCATAGATCAATATCTTGTATCCTTCTTTTTCATACTTTTTCGCCTTATCCGCAATATCAACTACATAAGGACAGATTAGAGAATGACAATTCAATGATTTCTCTTCTGCTTTCTTCTTATTTCCTTCTGTTATCCCATGAGATGGATAAAAAAAGATTGAGTTGTCGGGAACATCTTTAATATCATCAACTATCATCAGTCCCTTTTCCGAAAGCCCTTTATTTACGGTAGGGTTATGGATGACCTCGCCGAGTATGTATGTTTTTCCCTCTTTTGGTAATGTTTTTTCTACAATCTCAATTGCTCTTTTAACCCCGAAGCAATAACCGTAAGATTTATATACCGTGATCTTCATAAAAATTTCCAAAAATAATCATAAACTATTATACACTTTTATAAAATTTTATCAAGTAGTTGATTTTATTTATTGATAAAAAGAAGTATTGTATTTCCTATTGTTATTATGTCTCCATTTTTCATTATACTTTTGGTAATTGGATGCTCATTTAATAATGTACCGTTCGTTGAACCGAGATCTTCTATTATATAAAGATTATTTTTTTGATTAATAACACTATGGATCCGTGAGGCACGTTCATCGGAAAGACAAAGGTTGCAATCTTTTGATCTACCGATCACAAAAGGTGTTTTATTTACTATGGTTTCTTTTCTTGTTACAATATCCTTTAAAATTGCCCCTTCTTTTATGTGGGCTTTCGATACATTAATCTTTTTTATAATAGTATCAAAGACCGTTTCATCGAAATTTCTATCTTTTCTACTCATTTCTTGCTCCTGTATTATAGTATAATAAAAATTTCAAAAAAAATCAATAAATTGAAGTTAGAAAATAAAAAAATAGCGCATAGGGGAATCGAACCCCTGCTACCGGACTGAGAATCCGGTGTCCTAACCCCTAGACGAATGCGCCACAATGGTACGCCCAGCAGGATTCGAACCTGCGACCTACGGATTAGAAGTCCGTTGCTCTATCCAGCTGAGCCATGGGCGCCCTTATAATTTACTTTACATAGTTAACAAAAATTAAAGCCAGTAAAGCAACCAATATAATTATTATTGCCATTAAAACAGCAGTTGTATATGTTTGCCTTTTTTTTGAATCATGTCTTTTGCTTTTTGCTCTTTTTTTTCTCATGATTCTTTTGTTGTACTCTTCCGAAGTCAGCCATTCTATTGCGCCGTAATGATCGATATATTTTTTGTATCCGCGATCTACATAGAATTTTTCCGTTTCTTCATCTCTTATTCTTTTTTTTTCTAATTCAAAAGCAAAGGAATCTATTTCATGTTCTTTATTAACCGACTGATCCTTTTTCTCTTCGCTTTTTGCCAATTTTTCCCGTATCTCTGCTCTAATTTTCTTTTCTTCCTCTTCTGAAAGTTTTTTTTCCATAATTCAACTCCAAAGTGATATTATATTATAAAAATAAAAAAAATCAAGTTTTTTTTATTTTTTGTTGACAAAACCGCTTTTTTTAATTAGTATTTAATATGACCGAAATAAATGAAGTAGTTGAATCCATATTAAGCAACATAAGTCTTGTTAATGTAATTTCAAGATATGTGAAGGTAAAAAAGAGTGGTAAGAATTATATGGGACTTTGTCCTTTTCATCCGGACAGTAAAAGTCCTTCTCTTTCTATAAGCGAAGATAAAGGGCTTTACCATTGTTTCGGATGCGGGGCAAGCGGAAATGTTATCACATTTATTTCTAAAATTGAAGGCATCCCGCATATTGAAGCAATAAAACGTTTGGCTTATGAGATAGGAATTGACATAACCCTTGGAGGAAAGGGAGAAAAAGAAAAGTATATTCATACAAATCAACTTGCTGCAAACCACTTTCATAACTATCTTCTTCAAAACTTAAATAAGAATGGTGTGCTGACTGAATTCATAAAAAATAGACAAATAGATGACTCACTTATCAAAAAATTCAATCTTGGATTTGCACCATTTGATGCATATAAATTTATCGATGAATTAAAACTTTACGATCTTAATAAGAATGTTGCTGAAAAACTTAATATAATCGGTTATACAAAGGTTGCGAATAAATCATATTTTAAATTACAAAAAAGGTTTATTTTTCCTATAATGGATATAAACGGTTATACGATCGGTTTTGGCGGAAGAATCTTAGGTCAAAATCCGGATTCTCCAAAATATATAAATTCGTCAAATAGTCCTGTATATAACAAAAGTAAAACTCTTTATGGGCTTAATTTCGCTAAGGAGGAGATCAAAAATAAAGATCTTGTTATTTTAGTTGAAGGATATTTTGATATGATGTCGTTATATAAATTCGGAATTAAAAATGTTGTTGCTTCTTCGGGAACCGCATTAACCCAATATCAAGTTAATCTTATTAAAAGATTCACTGAAAAAGTAGCGGTTTTCTATGATTCAGATGATGCGGGGCAAAAAGCAGCATTCCGATCAATAGAACTTTTTATTAAATCCGGAGTTACCGGTAAAATATATACTTTACCGGTGAAAGATCCGGATGAATATATTTATAAATATGGAAAAGAAAATTTTTACGGGCTTTTAAAAAATAAGGGTATTTGTTTTGTCAATTTCTATCTTTCTGCCTTAAAGAAACTCTATAATTTTAGTGTAAAAAAAGAGAAAAAAGACGCTTATGCTCAAGCCCTGGAACTTTCTCATATAATTGATGATAATGATGAAAAAGAAATTTTTTTAACCAAGATATCCGAATGTTTTAACTACAAAACGATCTTTGTTGAAGAAGATTATAAAAAACATCATATAACTCCATCGCAATTTCACGGCAAAAATGAGGAAAAAAAACTTTCTGAAAATAGAGTGAAGGATAATTATTCTACCTCTTTTGAAAAATTCTTGTCTTTTATATTTCAATATTATTCTAAAATTGAGAAAGATCTTGATACCGTTGATTATAAATATTTGCCGGCAAACAAATACAAAACTATTTTACGGGCACTTCTCGATTTTATTGAGATCAATAATGAATTTGATGCGGGTAAGTTCATAGAATTTTTAACCCGTGACGGAAAGGATGAGTTGGTCTCGCTCGTTGTTGAACTTTTATTTTCGGATAAATTAAAAAAAGATAATGTGGAAATTGCAAATACATTCAAAAAATTAAGATTGCAAACGGAACTTTTTGGAACCGCTATTTTAATAGATGAACTTTCTAAAAAAATTTGTGCTTCCGGGCAAAATAGTGGCTTTTTATATACTGATTTGGCAGATCTTAATTTACATATTTCTGAACTTAAAAAAAAATTAGGAGGTCTTTTATATGGATCAAGTAAAACGATTGGAAAAGGTAATTAAAAAGATCGGGAAATTAAATAAAACTCACCTTTCTTATGAGGAATTAAGTAAGTTTATCCCAACTACTTTTACAATTAATGATATTGATGATCTCATTGACAGATTGAGTGATTACAATATATCTCTTGTATATAGCGGAGAGGAAAATTATTTTATTCCCGATAACGAGATTCACTCCGGCGAAGAAGAAAAAAATCAACTTCTCTTTGAAAAAGAATCCTCTAATAAGGCAACAAGAAATCCTCTTATCTTATATTTAAAGGATATGGGAAAATATGCTCGACTTTCTTCTGATGAAGAGATTGGAACCTTCGAAACAATTGAAAAAGGGAGGGAGGATCTTTCGAAAATTATTGCTCTTGTTCGAACTAATTTTGATTTTTTAAACTATTTTTATGAAAGATTTAAAAGAGGAAAGAATGAGGGCGAAGATAAAATAGAAAAAGTTATTACCTTTGAAAATGCTTATGAAATGAATTCTGAACATAAAATGGTTGAAATGAAAAGATTTGTTGGAATTTACGATGATATCAAAAAATTAAGAAGTGAAATTATTGAACTCATCAAACAAGGATATTTAAGACATTCTTCTGAAATTACAAAAAGAAAGGAGATATTAACAGAAAAAGCTGCTACTCTTCATTTAAATGATCAGTACTTTAAGCGATTTCTTATTATATTCAACAATTCAATCAATAGTGATGAAAAAATTATAGATGATTTCTATAAAAAGTGGGAGCTTCTAAGAATAAAAAGAAAGATCGATCGGGTATTGGGGATTATTAATAAAGCAAAAAGGAAAATGGCGGAATCAAATTTAAAACTTGTAATTTCCTATGCAAAAAAATTTATAAACAGCAACATGTCATTTTTAGATCTCATACAAGAGGGAAATATCGGTTTAATGAAAGCAATTGAAAAATATAAATATCAAAAGGGATATCGTTTCTCAACTTACGCTACATGGTGGATAAGACAGGCAATTTCCCGTTCCATTGCCGATCAATCCAGAACCATTCGAATACCTGTGCATCTTATTGAAACAAAAAATAAAGCGAACAAAGCAATTGCAGAATTAACAATGAGGTTGGGAAGAAGCCCTTCTACAAAAGAGGTGGCGGACCATTTGAATTTGGATCTGGAAAAGATTTTAAAGGTAATGGATTCCGTTAAGAATCCTATTTCCCTTGATTCTCCAATCGGAGAAAAAGAAGATACATCATTGGGCAATTTTATTGCAAACGACCAGATTGAATCCCCTGAAAAGAATTTCAAACATATTATGCTGAAAGAAAAACTCGAACAAGTTTTATCAACCCTTGAATTAAGAGAAGCGGAGATTATACGACTTAGATTCGGATTAAATGGTGAAACCCCTAAAACATTGGAAGAAGTTGGAAATATCTTTAATATAACAAGGGAACGTGTTCGGCAAATTGAAGCAAAAGCAGTAAGAAAACTTCGACATCCTTCGAGAAGTAAAAACCTTTTTGAATTTTATGAAGAAAAATAAACTTTTTTTCTGGTTTTTTCTCCCCTTTATTTTTCTGATCATTATTGTTGTCTTCATTTTAGTACCGATAGAAAGTAATGGAAATAAGAATCGTAATGAAAATCATGATATTGTTATTATTGATAACTATTCCTCGGTAGAACTAAAATTAAAAAAAGGTGATTCTTTTTTTAGTATTTTAAATTCTCACGGTTTTTCGGCGAAGGAAATATTAATCTTAACAAAATTGTTGAAAAAAAATAGGGTTTCGATAAATAAATTACCGATCGGTAGTAAAATTACTATTTTCTTTTCTGCTTTAAATCCTTTTTCAATTGATGTCTTAACGCCAAAAAAAGATAATTTCTTCTGTCTTCTACGGAATGATGCTGCAATCTGGGAATTTTCCTCTCTTCCTATCCCCATCACAAAATCCTTTTTTGTTAAGGATTTTACAATTAAAAGTTCTCTTTATGGAGCATTTAAAGATGCAAACGAAGGTGAGGGACTTATGTATCAATTGGTGGATATACTCAAATGGGATGTAGATTTTTTTCGGGATGTCAGAAAAAATGATAAAATAAAGATAATATTCGAAAAAATCCAACGGGGTGAAGATCGAAAATGTTACGATAAGATCATCGCACTGATATACAATGGGGAAAGAATTTCTGAAAATGCCTACTATTTTAAAATGGGAAAAAGTTTCGGTTTCTTTGATGAAAAAGGACAAAGTATGAAAAAAGCGTTTTTGAAATACCCATTGAAATTTTCCCGAATCTCCTCCCGCTATACAAATAGAAGATATCATCCTATTCTTCATATATACCGTCCTCACCATGGGATAGATTATGCCGCACCAACAGGAACTCCTGTTCATGCTATCGGAGACGGTGTTATTGAAAGAAGAGGCTGGGCTGGCGGCGCCGGAAAATCCGTTCGTATTCGCCACGCAAATGGGTATAAATCTTACTACAATCATTTCTCCCGATTTGCTTATGGAATAAGGGTTGGAAAAAAGGTTAAAATGGGACAGACAATAGGATATGTGGGAATGACGGGACTTTCAACCGGTCCACATCTTGATTTTAGAGTAAAGAAA
Organism: bacterium; assembly: GCA_030622125.1. Taxonomy (GTDB): domain Bacteria; phylum AUK180; class AUK180; order AUK180; family AUK180; genus JAUXGM01. The sequence goes on from JAUXGM010000011.1 coordinate 16,827, forward strand.
AACGGAAAATGGGTAAATCCGTTAAGGCTAAAAAGAGGCAAGGGAAAGCCTCTGCAAAAAAAATATCGAGCGAAATATAAAAAATATCTTCTTGATATTGACCAAATATTTCAAACCTCAGATGTAAAAAATTATTCTGAAAAGATTACGATGCTGGTAGATAGATATCTATAATTAGTCCTCTTTTTCCATTTTTTGCTTTAATACTTCCGTAGTGCATTTCCACCACTTGTTTTACAAAAGCAAGTCCGAGTCCCATTCCTGCTTTTTTTGTTGAAAAATCGGACAAAAAGATTTTGCTTATCAATTTTTCGTTTATTCCGCCACCGGTATCACGATACCTGAAACGGTAATTTTTCCCTTGTTTTTTTCCTTCTATAATAATTTCACCGCCTTCTTTGTTTTTTAATATATCTATTGAATTTTCAATTAAATTTATAAAGAGGTGTCTTAAAAGATTCTTGTCCGCCTGGATTTCATACGGTACAATATCGATATTAATCGTAATGTTATGTTTCTCTGCCATTCCTTTGAATATTATCTTGATCTCCTCAATAAATTTTGTAATTTTTATGGTTCTTTTTTTTATCGCTGAAAGCTTGCTCATATAAAAAAAATCCTCCGAAAGATTTCTCAGATAATTTATTTGTTCATATATAATTTCAAAGGATTCAATAAATATCTTGTTAAATTCCTTTTTATCTTCCTTGTATAAGATTAAGAGGTGATCGATAAGCATTTTAATTGGTGTTAATGGATTTTTTATTTCATGAGCAACTTTTTTTGTTATTTTTTCGAGGTTTTTTAGCGCTTCATGTTCCGTCTCTTTCTTAATAAGTTCTTCCAATCTTATCGTCATAAAATTAAAATCCTCAAATATTTGGGAAAAATTGCTGCTTTCTCTTTTTTTTATTCTAAATTTGAAGTTTCCGCTTCTTAATTGAATAAATCCGTTTTGTAGTATCCCTATCTGCTTTTTTCTTTCCCTTGTTATAATGTCAATACTCAAAATAATAAATATCATAAAGATAAAGTAAAGACCTGCAAAAAAGAAAAAGCCGATAGGGCTTCCTTTTTTTGTTTTTAATATGAGAAGAGAATAGTCATTTTTGTCCTCCGATCTTTTCGAATGAAAGAAATATAAATTTTTTTTAGTTCTGATAATCCCTTGATCTCCATAATTTAAAAAAGTGGGGATTTCTCCTTCTATTATTCCGCTAATATTGGAATTGAAAACTATTTCCCCTGCTCTGTAGATCGTTATCGGAATTATTTCCAATCTATTCATTCTAAATAGAATGTCACGAAAAAGGACTAAAAAAAGATATTTGTCGGTAACCTGTCGTCCAAGATAGATCTTTCCTTTTCTCTCAATAAAATGATATTCCCGAATACCGTTCTTGTTTCTGAAAATTAGAATGTCCGCTTTATCAAGATTATATTTTCCGCTTAAAAAAGAATAGTTGGCGGCAAACTCATTTTCTATAATTCTTGCTTCCCGCTTTAATTTTGCAATAAATAATGTACTTTCCTTTTGTAATTTGATCCTATCCTTATGCTCCTCACTCAGATAATAAAGATTTGATAGAACAATAAATAATACAACACCGCTTAGAAAAAAAAGCAGTAATATGCGCAGATTTAAATTATTGTATATCTTTTTATAATTGTTTTTAATAAAATTGCCAAAGATGATCAATGAAAGAAAAAGAATGATCGTTGCAATGTAACCGATGAATGTGAATAATTTAAAAAAAATCAATATACTGAAACCTTTTTCGGTTAATATCTCTATTTCAAAAGATCCAATGTCAATATTTTTGATATTGATCTTATTATAAAAATGATAGTATTTATAATTTATTCCGTTTATTTGAATCGATCTTTTTTTGTTTTTGGAATTTTTCGGAATATTTATTGTTGAAAAAATCGGTGAGACAAATCTATCGATCAATCGTTTATTTTCATCAAAGAAAGAGATCTTGATATCGTTCTCTTTAAAATAATATTTTTTTAATATAAATGATATAAAACTCATATCTTTGTGAAGAAGAGAATATTTTACATCATCATTTTTAAGGATCTTTTCTACCTTTTTTTGAATGATAGTATCATCCGTATAGAACTTTAAATTAATTATTGAAAGTAATACAACAAAGGTATATATGATTATTACTTTCCATTTAATTGATCTTTTTTGTAGGATAATGATCAAAAAAATCAAGATCAGGGTTATCGGTATTTTTATGGAAAGAATAAGTATAAAACCGCTAATGAAATAGAGATTATATTTTGTCGGTTGTCTTATTTCATTTAATAAAATAATTGAAAGGTAAATATAGTAAAGGGGGATGCCGCTGAAAAATATCAGTGTGATTGCTGCCATATGACACACAAAGATCATCTGTTTTTCTTTTTCCGTTATATATAAAAATGAAAGCAGGATATAAAAAAAAGAAATATCAAAATGTAAAAGTATTGTAAGTATCAGACTGAAAATGGCGACAAAGATTCGAAAATACCTGTTTTCCGATGAATAAAAGAAAATAAAAAGAAAAATTAAGAGAATAAATAAAATTGGATTTATCGGGCTTATTATTCCTTTATAATTTATATAATATCTATTTTTTCCGATATCAAGATGTTTAATTCTTATACTATTTGATTCTTTATAGTTGGATATCGAAAAATATGCGAAAAATCTTTTTTGGATATTGAATTCTAATGAATCTCGGCTATTCTTTCCAAGAAAATCTTTTACCTTAATAAAAAGTGATCTTTCCCCGTTTTTTATTACAAGAATATTATTTTTATAGTTATCTTTGTATATTCCTTTATTTTCAATTTTCTCGATATAAAAACAATCATTGATTATTTTCTTTTTTCCATTTTGTTCTTCCAATACCCCCCATTTAATTTTTTCTCCTAATTTTTTTTCAAATATTTCTTTATAGTTATCCTTTCCCAGATCTTTTTCCCAATTTTCCATGCTCTTTTTTATAAAATGTTCGATCTTTTCAACCGGAAAAAATAAAAAATACGACCCGACAATTAAGACAACAAAAAATGTGATTATACTAAGTGTTTTTTTCATTCTTTATTTTTTTTGAAACCTTATCCGCAATAAAAAGCGGTTCCGGTAATCTGTGATCTTTAAAAAAACGGGGAAGGATTCTTTCAATGGAATTAACATCAATAAGATGCCCAGGAGAAATATAAAGAGGTTTTGTGTTTTCTTTATTTACATAAAGAAATCCGGATCTTTTATTGTGCAGGTAAATATCCCCTATAAACCCTTTCGATCTTGGATCAAAATGTTTAATATCTCCTGTTAATCGGCTTTTTGCTACGCCGATACTTGGTCTATCATAAAGGATCCCCACATGAGAAGCAAGTCCGATTCCGCGCGGATGAAGAATTCCTTGTCCATCTATCAATAAAAGATCGATTTTATTTACTTTTTCCAAAAGCCTTATAATCGGCGGAAGTTCTCTAAAAGACAACAAACCCGTTATATATGGAAATGATGTTTTTATCGATGTATGAATAATTTCTATTGGCTTTCTTTCCGAATAAGACCATTTTACGCCAACAACAAAAGTGATTCCCTCCTTTTTGTCATAAGAACAATCAATAGCAAGGACATTTTCCGGATCTTTTTTTAATGGGAAAAGTCTTACCTTATGACTTAAATTGTTCTGGATATTTATTCCTTCTTTTATATTCTTCGGAAGGTTGAACAAAATTTTATTTTTCATATCGGTTTTTAAAATATTCGATTATTGTTTTATACAATTTTTTTTCTTCTTTATCTTTGATATTTTCAATATGCCTTTTAATTACATCATGATCCCTTCTTACAAGGGGACCTGTTAATCCATCTTTTCCCGCTGCCTTGAAATTTTCCCAACCACTTTCCAAAAGTTGAAATATTATCGTATCGGGTAATTCAAGTTTTTTAAGATGTTTTTTTGCTTCCGATATAATCATAAATGGAATATTACCGACAAGTGAACAGGTATAATGATAAAACTCTTTTTCTTTTGATTGAATCTCATAAATTTCCAATCCGATTTTTTTAAATATTGATCGAATTATTTTTTTCCCCTCACTGTTTCCTTCAAAAACACCTATTTTTTGATAAAGCTCCGGAATTTTTATCTTTGCATTGATGGACATAGGAAAATGAATGCTTCCCATTGCTTTACATTTTATTTTCGCCAATATTCTACTATTTATACATCCAGATGTGTGAAATATCCCCTTACATTTTAAATTTGCTTCAAAGATCTCATTAACAACTCCCTCTATTTCCCTGTCTTTGACACAGATAATGATAATAGATGAATCGCTGAGTTTTGTATATGGATCCCCTTTTTTTTTTACGGTAATCTTAAAAGATTTATCGAGATTTTTTTTTAGGGTTCTACCTACATTCCCAAAACCGATGATTCCTATCTTATTGTTCATCATCTCCCGAAATAGCTAATGCAAGGAGAAGAGAGTTGTATTTTGTATTACCTTTATCGCTTCTTGATGTCAATACGATCGGTTTTTTCGCACCGACTATTACTGCTGCTTTTGGAATATTTAGAAAAATTTCAAGGGTTTTGTAAAAAACATTTCCGTCTGTTAATCCGTCCAATACAATAATATCCGCATTTCCCGGAACATTATTAAATGAATGCACTTTTTTAGTTTCTGCAGCTTCCATGGAAATAGCAACATCAAGAGCCATCGGACCATCTATATCCGCTTCAATATCAAGCTGTCCTCTTTCCGCCATCTTTGAAATAATAGCTGCTTCTACCGTTCCGGAAATCTTTAAATTTACCTGTTCCGTCGGGCAGATAAGAGCAACTTTCGGTCTCTTGAACCCGAGTTTGTGTGAAACTCCGACAATATTTTTGATGATTTCGGTTTTTTGTTTTACATCCGGGTCGATATTCATCCCGACATCCGAGATAATTAGAAATTTTCCATTTATCTCCGCAAGTGCTACATGGGAAAGAAATCTTGATCCGATCAACTCTTCTTTTTTATTTAAGATCGTCTTTAAATAAAAATCAGAATGGACAAGTCCTTTCATTATCGCATCTGCTTGATCATTGACAAGCATTTCCACAGCAGTAACCGTAGCCCTTTCCGGGTCTTTTTCATCAATGATCTCTGCCTCTTGCTCATTAAAATATCTACTTATGATTTCTTTGTCTCCGACAAGTATCAGATCTGCAATATTGTTATCCCTTGCCTTTTTTGCCGCTTCTAAAATTTCTTTTTCATTTGCAGCAGCAATGACAAGTCGCTTATTTTTCTTTAATTCGAGAGATTTTTCTACTTCTTTAAAACTTTTCATAGTATCCCCTTAAAATTTATAAATATTTTTATTTTTTATCCCCTTTAAGCCATTTCTTGTATCAAAGATCGGTATATTCGATTTGAATAATTTTGCATAATCAACATTGCTGTGATCGGTTACAATAATAACCATATCCATCTTTGATATTGTTTTTTCATTATACTTTGATGATATGTATATTTTTTGCCCTATCTTGAAAGAGGGAATATGTGGATCATGATAGTAAACTTTTGCTCCTTTTTCTTCCAATGATCTTATAATATCAAGAGCGGGGGATTCTCGTATATCACTGATATCCTTTTTATATGCGACACCGAGAATAAAAATTTTTGAGCCGTTTATTGATTTTTTTCTTTTGTTTAATAGATCCCCTGCAATCTGCACTACGAAATCCGGCATTGAACCATTTACCTCACCTGCAAGTTCAATGAATCGTGTATTGAAATTGTATGCTTTTGCTTTCCATGAAAGGTAGTACGGATCAAGAGGGATACAGTGACCTCCAAGTCCGGGTCCAGGATAAAACGGCATAAATCCATAAGGTTTTGTAGCAGCAGCTTCAATAACTTCCCAGATATTAATATTCATTTTATGGCAGAGTTGTGCCATTTCGTTTATAAGCCCAATATTTACACTGCGATAAATATTTTCAAGGAGTTTTATGCTCTCGGCGACACGAGTGGAACTTACCGGTATTACCTTATCAATTGCAATAGAATAAAGAGCTTTTGTAAGATTTGTTCCTTTTGCCGTTACCCCGCCAATCACCTTGGGAGTATTTTTTATCTGATAGGTTTTATTTCCTGGATCCACTCTCTCCGGAGAAAATGCCAGGAAAAAATCTTTTCCAACTTTATATTTTCCTTTGTTTTCAAGCTCCGGTAATAAAATTTCTTCTGTTGTTCCCGGATAGGTAGTTGATTCAAGAACGATCAGTTTGCCTTTGTAATCAATTTTTTTTATGATTTCAAGGGCACTTAAAATATATTTGATATCCGGTTCTTTCGTTTTTCTTAGTGGTGTCGGTACACAAATTAAAATTGCATCTGCTTTATTTAAAAGTTCAAGCTTTGTTGTCGGAGTAAACAAATCTTTTATTTTTTTTAGATCACTATCGGATATATCTCCGATATAGGATTTTGTTTTTTTTAGTAACCTGACCTTTTCTTCGTTTACATCATAACCTATTGTTTCGAGTCCTTTTTTACTGAAACTGACAATTAACGGAAGACCGACATAGCCTAATCCGATCACACCGACAATTACTTTTTTACTTTTTATTTTTTTCATCTGTTCATTATACATAACACACTCCCAAATATTTCTAAAAAAACTGTTCGTTTTTTTACAAAAGGGGATTACTGTATAATAACAAATTCAACCCTTTTATTTTTCATTCTTCCTATGGTCGTTGAATTATCAAATCTTGGATGAGCCGATCCAAAACCTTTCGTTGCTAACCTTGAAGGATCAAGTCCAAATTTTTTAACAAGGTAATTCTTAATTTTCTTTGCCTGATTTTTTGATATCTCAATGTTTTTACTTTTTTCTCCTGTATTATCTGAGTATCCTTGTATTTCTATCTTTATGTTCGGATTATCTTTAAGATATTTCCCAATTTCATTTAATGCTTTATATGCTATCGGAGAAAGATCGGTAGAATCTTTTTTAAATCGAACACTTTTAGGAATAAATTTAACAGTGTCGGCTTCTTCAATGAACTGAATCGTTTTCCTAACCGACTCTGATAAAGATTTTTGGATATCCTCTTTTTTAACTTTTGGCTGAGCAGCTGGCTGCTGTGCTGCAATTGCTCTTCTTCTTGCTTCCGATGCCTTTCTTCTTGCTTCAAGTGCTCTTTTTTTAGCAACTACTCCCAATTCTTCCGGCGTCATCTTCTTTTTTGCTTTTTTCTTTTCTCTTTTTACAACTTTTTTCTTCGGAGTTGTTTTTTTCTTTGTAACTTTTTTCTTCGGTTTTACCTTTTTCTTAATCCTTCTCTTTGCCGGTGCTCCTGCATAAGATAGATAGGCATTATTTGTAATACCAAGTCCAAACTCAATTTTCGGGGACCACCCGGCGTCTTCATATTGATGAATTGCTTCATCGATATCGGTAACTGCAAGGTTGACTACAAAACCCGGAATGAATTTTCGTGTCTTTTCATCCTTGGCAATATCTAAAAGTTGTGAATTATTATAAACTAACTGAAGACCTAATGAATATTTGTTCCCGTCATAATCAAACATAATCTTCAAAGGTGAAAGTTTATTTATTGGGAAGATAGTTGTTGAAATACCATAAACAACACCGACATTCCTATCTACTTCTTTTATACCCATAAATGTTCCGCTTCCCCAACCTAAATGACCTTGAATGAAGGAATTCCCAAGATAAAATTTCTTTGAAAGTGCCAGGTAAAAACTGTTGTTATAGTTATGACTGAGATTGTATTGTCCTTCTGCCGGAGAGCTTAAAGAGCCACTTTCATCCGTAAAGGTCGGAGTACCGACAGAGGTTATATACTTTTCTCCCGATAAATTTTTTATTCCAATAGCAACCGACGGCACAAATTTATACACGGGGTTTTTATCAAAATCAAAATTTCCTTTATAATCCTTATCCGAGGCATCCTCTATAAACTGTAATTTAAGGTTCCCGGCAATTAAATTCTGCCCTGAGATCTTTGAGAACATTGAAAAAACACTGACCCCAAACTCGAAATTGAGTCTAAATAAACCTGAATCCATTGGAAAATGATAACCAAAATTAAAATTCAGATCCTCTTCGCCAATCTCTCTGCCATCGTATATATTACTACTAAAAGAATGTGCATGGTTAATAGCCAGATAGTATCCCATACTCTGAAGTACTTCTGCATTCGGTGCATTTACCAATGCTGTGGAGTAATTAAATGATGTTGAAAATACAAAACCGCTTATTAAAATAAATGTAAGTAGAAAAAGCCTTTTAATCATAAGACCTCCATTTTTTATATTATATTTTTTTTTTTATTAAATGTCAAGTTTTTTTTTGTTTTGGTGTATTTTCTTTTAACCTTAGAAATGAATCCGGGACACATCTCAACTTTAAAATATCCAAAGTTGAGGTAATGTCCCTCTTTTATGGCTTTTCGGAATTTAATATTGTTTTACTTATTTTCTTATTAACTTATTGCCTTATTGCCTTGTCTATACTGTTCTCGGGTGGTCTATCGTTATCTAAGGAAGAGTCCGGGACACATCTCAACAAAAAAAATCAGTTTGATGAGGTATGTCCCTCTTTTATGGGGGTATTGAGTTTAATATTGTTTTACTTAATTTCCTGACTTTTAGCTCAATTGGCTGGGGAACAGGGATTCGAACCCCGATATACGGAACCAGAATCCGCAGTCCTGCCGTTAGACGATTCCCCAGCACAAAAATTATTATAGGGAAAAAAAAGAAAAAATCAAGTTTTATCTTATTTTTTCTTGACTTTTTTTATTTATTTAATTATCATATACTTTAAGTTGCTGGTGTAGCTCAGTTGGTAGAGCAGCTGATTCGTAATCAGCAGGTCAGCGGTTCAAATCCGCTCACCAGCTGTGGATAAGGCAATAAGGGAATAAGTAAAATAATATTAAACTCCAAAAACAAAAGAACATTAGCATCGGTGTTAAATCTGTATTTTAATATAATTTAAAATATGTCTTTATATTATTACTATTAATAAGAGTTGTGTAA